>CAMYIK010000057.1 GCA_947258365.1 uncultured Thermoleophilia bacterium
ACCGGAGTGGAGCTGGGGGAGAAGGATTCGAACCCTCACCTACGGGACCAGAACCCGCTGTCCTGCCGTTAGACGATCCCCCAAGGACCGGTTTAGGAATCTACCACAGCCTCCTCGGCGGACTCCGGCGCTGGGCGCAGTGGCTCGAGGATGTCGAAGATTCTGCGCCCATCGACCGTTCCGAGGATATGACCCTCTCCCGGCTCGACCTGAAGGGTCACGTCGGCGCCGAGTTCTCGGAGGCGGCGGTCGGTATTGCGCATGGGCTCCACCCACCCGGTGTCGTTCTGGCCGGCGATCATGCGAACCGGCACGCCGCGGAGTCGGCCTAGGCGGGAGAAGTCGTTCTTCTCACGCGCGAAACCGGGGAACGTCAGGAGCGAGTGGAAGAGCCCCGGCTGATCGACCGCGAGGCGAAAGGCGCTGATGCCACCGTTGCTGATCCCGGTCAGGTGGTACTTGTCGCCCTCCGGTGTGTAGCGCTCAGCCAGCGCGAACAGCAGTTGTGGGATCCGTTTCTCGGCTCCGTCGAAGAACAGCCGCCCACGAGGAGCGATGGGGCTGATGACGACCCAGCCGCGCTCTCGGGCCTCGCGCAGGTAGAGCGTGACGGCGACATTCTCGGTGATCTCGGCGGACTGATCTCCTGGCGGGAGTGCGACCAAGACGGGATAGGTCTTGTCCGGTGAGTAGCTCTTGGGCAGCACCGCGACGTAGTCCATCTCCGTGCCGTCCGCGAGCTCGACCCGCTCGATGCTGAGCGGGGCGATGGGTGCGACCCGTGAACTCGGGTCGGACTGGTCTGCTCCGGGTGCGGCGCCGAAGGTCTTGCCGGGCGACTCGGGCGGCGAATCGCTGCGCGGATCCTCGAACTGGCAGCCGGCTAGGGCCAAGGCGACTATGGCGGTCGCAAAGGCGCCGGCCGCGCGACGGCGGTTGGCGCTGGGGGGTCGCGTCATTCGCGCGAACTTGAACGGAAAGCCGGTGATTTGTCTAGTCCAGAGGACGAGTTGTCACTCCGACGAGTGACCTAAGTACTCGGACCTGGATGGGGGAGTTGGGCCAATCACAGCGCATCCTTGTTCCTCGTCAATCGCCGTGAAGGATCCACTACGAACGCGACAACAAAGAGTAATGCCGGTCGCCTGAGACACGCGGCACATTGCCGCGGCGGCGTCATCGGGTCGGGTCCGTGCCTCTGGCACCGTCCGTCGCTGCTTCCTTGCGGCGCCTGCATTTTCGCGGCCAAATGCTTGCGGCCAAAGCAGGCGCTCAGGACGTGGCGGCCTCCCAGTCGCCATAGAGTCGGGCGTAGCGCCCGCCCGCGGAGATCAGCTCGGCATGGGTACCACGTTCCGCGATCCGCCCGGAGTCGAGCACCACGATCTGGTCGGCGCGGCGGATCGTGGAAAGACGATGGGCGATCACGATGGAGGTGCGGCCCTCCAAGAGACGCCCGAGCGCCTCCTCGATGCGCGCCTCCGTTCGGAGGTCGATCGACGAGGTCGCCTCATCGAGAACCAACAGCCGAGGATCGGCCACCAGCGCGCGTGTGAACGCGAGTAGCTGGCGCTGACCAACCGATAGTGAGCTGCCGCGCTCGCGCAGCTCGGCCTCGAGGCCGTTGGGAAGAGCGGAGATGAAGTCCGCCGCGCCTACCGCGTCAAGTGCCTCCTCGAGCTCCGCGTCAGTCGCGTGGGGGGCACCGAATCGGAGGTTGTCGGCGACCGTGCCGGCGAACAGATAACCCTCCTGCGGCACGATCGCGATCTGGGCGCGTAGCGTGTCGCTGGTGATCTCGCGGAGGTCCCTGCCATCGATGCGGATTGCACCGGAGGTGGGGTCGTAGAACCTGACGATCAACTTGGCGAGCGTCGACTTTCCGGCACCGGTCGCACCAACGAGGGCGACCGTCTGTCCGGCAGCGATATCGAGGCTCACGTCATGCAAAACCGCGATGTCGCCGCGCATCTGCTCGAGGTCGGTCGCGGTCGGCGAGTCCTCGAGGCGCGGCCGGGTGTCGAGCACGCCGAAGATCTTGTCCAGCGCGGCCATTGCCGATTGGAACGTGTTGTAGAGCTGGCTGAGCTGCTGGACCGGGTCGAAGAAGCTCGCGAGATAGCCGACGAAGGCGATCATGACGCCGAGGGTCAGGTCGTCGTCCAGCACTCGCTGACTGCCAAAGAAGAGAATCAGCGCGGTGCCGACTCCCGCGAGCAGCTCTACGCTCGGGAAGTAGAGGGCGGAAAGGCGGATCGTGACGACGTTCGCCGAGCGGTAGCGCTCGTTCACCTCGAGAAATTCGTCCGCGCTCGCGTCCTGGTGCGCGAAGCCCTGCACCACGCGCATGCCGCTCACCGACTCTTGGAGGCTCGCGAGGACATCGGCCACGCGCTCTCGCGTGCGCCGGTAGGCGATTGTCGAGAAGTGGCGGAACAGCATCGTGCCGACGACGAGGGGAGGAAAGATCACGAAGGCGAGCAGCGCGAGCTGCCAGTCGTAGAGGAACAGGATTACGATCACGCCGATGAAGGTCAGGCCGTTGACAACCAGTGAGCTGAAGCCATCGGTGACCAGCTGTGTCAGCGCCTCGATATCGCTGGTGAGCCGACTTACGGTGTGTCCGGCGGGAACTCTCTCGTGGTACCCGATCTCCAGCCCGACCGCGTGTTGATAGGTCCGGGTGCGCAGATCCAGGAGCACCCGCTCGCCGACCCATCGCGACAGGTAGTTCTGGAAGTAGCCGGCGACCCATGCGATGAGGCCGACCCCGACGAAGATCACCATGGTCACGTAGAGGGTCTGCTTGCTCCCCGCGATGACGCCGTCGTCGATCGCGATCTGAGCCAGGGCCGGAACGGCGAGACCCGTCGCGGTGACGACGAGCATCAACATCACGCTGAGTAGCGCGCGGCCAAGGTAGGGCCTGAAGTACGGGGCCAGGCGTCGAAGCTTGCGAGGCGCGAACGCCGGGCGGTCCGCGTCGGTGACCGGCCCAATCACTGAGCCGGCGGGTCCGGATCCAATCGGGCGGACGGTCATGATTCCGGCGCCAGAAGCTCCGGACGCGCCAACCCGCTCTCGTAGATCTCGCGATAGAGGGGGCTGTCGTTCATCAAGTTGGAGTGCCGCCCGAGGGCGACGATGCGCCCTGCCTCCACCACAGCGATCCGGTCCGCAAGGGCGATCGTCGAGTGCCGGTGGGCGATAATGAGGGTCGTGCGCCCTTCCATCGCCGCCCGAAGCGCTGCCTGGATTTCTCGCTCGGTTGAGGCGTCGACGGAGGCGGTTGCCTCATCGAGGATGAGCACTCGCGGGTCGGTGAGGATGGCGCGGGCGATCGCGACGCGCTGACGTTGCCCGCCGGAAAGGGTGAAGCCGCGCTCACCGACGACGGTCTCATAGCGCTCCGGGAGGTCCTCGATGAAGTCATGGGCTTGAGCCATGCGAGCGACTTCTTGCACCTCAGCGTCGGTCGCCCCCGCGCGTCCGAAGGCGATGTTCTCGCGGATGCTGGTGGAAAAGAGGAAGGGCTCCTGGCTCACGACGCCGACGGCACGGCGCAGATCATCCAGCCGCAGGTCGCGCAGATCGGCGCCGTCCATCAGCACCCGGCCCGCGTCGGGGTCGTAGTACCGGGGTATGAGGTTGGCGAGGGTGCTCTTTCCGGAGCCTGTCGGTCCGATGACCGCCAACGACTCACCGGGGATCAGCTCCAGCGAGACGTCCGTAAGCGCGTGCGCTGCACCTGTTTCGTAGGTGAAGTGAACGCCATCGAGGATCACGTGGCCGCCGCCTGGCGGGAGCGCCGCCGCCCGAGGCTTCTCCACGATGTCCGGCACGGTGTCGAGCACTTCGAAGATGCGTTTTCCGCCGGCGAGGGCGCGAAGTGCGTTGCCCACCAGCATCCCCACCGATCGGAACGGGAACATCAGCAGGGTGAGGTAGAGGTAGAAGCTCGTCAGCTCACCGAGGGTGAGCGAGCCGTCGATGACGAGGGTGCCGCCAGCAGCGAGCACGGTGGCCAATCCGACGATGGGCAGGAAGCCCATCAGCGGCTGGTAGAAGGACTGGAGCCGGTTGGCGTCCATACTGCGATCGAAGGCCGCGCGGGAGCGCCCCGTGAACCTCTCAGTCAGCTGCTGCTCTTGGCCAAACGCCTTGATCACGCGGATGCCGACGGCCGATTCCTCCGCGAGCTCGGTGACCTCCCCGACCTTCTGCTGTACGTCGAGCAGGATGGGATTGCTGATCCGGCTATAGCGCCACGCGACCACCAGCAGTACGGGCCCGGTCGCCAGGGAGAGCGCGGCGAGCCCCGGGTGGATCACGAAAAGGATCACCGTCACGAGCACCAGCGTGAACAGGTGCATGAACAGGAAGATCAGCCCGTATCCTAGAAAGAACCGCACGGTCTGCAGGTCGCTGGTCGCTCGTGACATGACCTGGCCGACCGGCATGCGATCGAAGAAACCGAAGGAGAGGCGCGAGAGGTGGCGGAACATCTGCCCGCGCATGTCGACCTCGACGCCAAGGCTCACCTTGCCCGACACCGTGCGGCGTACGTACGCGAACATGGCCCGTACCACGACGATGCCAATGTAGGCGGCGATCAGCGGCAGGAGGATGCCCTCCCGTCCTTCGCGCAGCACCTCGTCGACCACGACGCCGGTGAGGTATGGCAAGGTGACGGAGCAGGCCATCAAGCCCATCGCGGCCATTGCGGTGATCGCGACACCCACGCGGTGGGGGCGAAGCAGGCGCAGTAGGCGAAGTAGGACGGCCAAGGTAATTCACTGGTGAACGATAAAGGAGCCATCGAGACGCCACAAGCGGGACGCCTTGATGGACTCGATCCACCAGTCGCGCTTGCGGTTCCGAACGTGAGCGAGGGTCGTGACCCCGCCGTCATCGCTGCCCTGGTGGATGCGATCGATGACACGGGAGCCCAGGTCGCCGACGTTCACAGCGACCCTGATCACAACCGCAGCGTCTTGACCGTGGCGGCCGATCCGCTGACCCTCATCGATGGTCTGGTTGCACTCGCCGAAGCGTGTATCGAGTACATCGATCTGCGCTGGCATGAGGGGGTCCACCCCCGCGTCGGCTCTCTCGATGTCGCACCGATCGTTGCCCTGGAGCTCGAGGATCTCGCGCTGGCCCGCGAGACGGCGGCAGCCCTCGCCGACCGCCTCGGCGACGAGCTGGATCTGCCCGTCTTCCGCTACGGCGCCATTGCGTCAAGCCCGGATCGCGTCAGGCCGGCGGACTTTCGCCGCGAGGGGTACGATCGCCTGGATGAGCGCATTCGCGAGGGCGAGCTCGTACCGGACGCGGGTCCTCCTCGAATGCATCCGACCGCCGGCGCGGTGCTCGTCGGTGCCCGTCCGCCCCTCATCGCGTGGAACGTCTGGATCGACGACGGTTCGGTCTTCGACGCTCGGGCAATCGCGGCGCGCGTGCGTGAGTCGGGCGGAGGTCTGCCCGGCGTACGAGCCCTCGGTTTGTACCTGCCTGAGGCGGGGCTTGCTCAGGTGTCGATGAATCTCGAGGACTATCGCCGGGCGTCGCCCCGGATGGTCGTCGAAGCCGTTCGGCGGGAGGCGGAGAAGGTCGGAGCCGTGGCCGGTGACAGCGAGCTCATCGGCTTGATTCCGCGCGCGGCTCTCAGCGACACCAGCACGACGGCGCTCGGACTGAGACGCTTCCATCCGGGGCAACTGCTTGAGGCCCGCATACCGGCTCTACGCCGAAACTGACCAGGAGACAGATCTATGGGAAAGCGCCGCAAACGGCGTCGGCCGAACGCCGGGCCGCAACCGATCAAGAACACCCGCCGCGAGGTGCAGCCGGCGTCGGGCGGTACCCCCAAGGCGAAGCCCGATCGCCGTGACGCCGGCGAGCCGCGGCCGGTGTCCTACAAGGGTCTCGCGATTCGCGCCGGCGTAGTTTCGGCGCTCTTTTACCCCTACTTGATCTACATCGGGGGCGAGAGCGCGAACGTCGCGATCGTTTGGACGGTGATCGCGTTTGCGATCATGATGCCCGTGGGCATCGGCATTGATCACATGCGCTACCGGTTCCAGCGCAAGCGCTACGACCAGCGCGTCGCCGGCGCCGAGTGAGCCACCGGCCAAGCGCACCTCGCGGCACTCACGACGTCCTCCCGCCGGAGACGCGCCGCCGCGAGGATCTGATCGACACTGCACGGGCGGTCTTCCGCGCCTATGGCTTCGAGGGGATTGTCACGCCGACCTTCGAGGAGACCGAGGTCTTCGTGCGGGGCGTCGGTACGAGCACCGACATCGTTCGCAAGGAGATGTACTCGTTCACGGATCAGGGCGGACGGGAACTCACCCTGCGCCCGGAAGGAACGGCGCCGGTCGCCAGAGCATTCGTCCAGCACGGCATGCACAAGCGCCAGTTGCCGGTGAAGTTCTGGTACCTGGCTCCGATGTTCCGGCAGGAGGCTCCGCAGAAGGGGCGCTTTCGGGAGCACTACCAACTCGGAGTGGAGGTGTTGGGCAGCGACTCTCCATTGGTCGACATCGAGGTGATCGCGGTGCTCGCCGATTTGTACGCGAGGCTTGGCGTGCCCGATATCGGTCTGCGCATCTCGAGCATGGGTGATCCCGAGAGTCGTGCCGCCCATCGCGAGGCCTTGATCCCTCATCTCGAGCGAAACTCCGCACGGCTTTCAGAAGATGCTCGCGGACGCCTGAACGAGAACCCGCTCCGGCTATTCGACAGCAAGGACGACGGAGTGCAGGCGGTGATGGCCGAGGCGCCGATGCTGGGTGACCACCTCACCGACGAGGCGAGTGCTCATCACGACGCCGTCACAGCCGGATTGCAGAAGCTGGGGATTGATTTCGAGTCCGACCCCACGCTGGTTCGCGGCATGGACTACTACACAAAGACAGTCTTCGAGTTCACCTGTGGAGCCCTCGGCGCCCAGAGCGCGATCGGAGGCGGTGGGCGCTACGACGGACTCGTCGAGCAGCTCGGTGGTCCGCCCACCCCGGGTATCGGCTTTGGCACCGGCGTGGAGCGTTTGATGCTTGCGCTGGAGAGCACCGGTGTCGAGGTGCCGGCCGGTCTGAGGTGTTACGTGGCCATCCTCGATGACGACCTTCGAATCGAGTTGCTGCCGTTGGTGGCGGAGCTTCGCGCGGCGGGGATCAGCGTCGAGACCGATCTCCGTGGCCGAGGCCTCAAGGCGATGATGAAGCACGCCGCGAGTCGTGGAGCCGAACAGGCCGTGATCATCGGGAAGCGGGACTACGACGATGGGGTGGCGACGGTGCGCGACATGCAGACCGGAGACCAACAGCAAGTTTCTCTCGCGCGGCTGTCGGAGGTGCTTCAGTGATCGGGTCTGAACGCTTTCGCACGCATGTCTGTGCTGACACCTCAGACGGCGAGGGCCAGCAGGTACGCCTGGCCGGCTGGGTGCATCGGCGTCGTGATCACGGTGGGGTCGTGTTCATCGACCTCCGTGATCGCAGCGGCATAGTGCAGCTGGTCTTTCATCCCGAGCAGGCCGAGGCTCACGTCGCAGCCGGTCACTTGAGTCCGGAGGATGTCCTGAGCGTCACCGGCACCATCGTGAAGCGCTCCGCCGAGACGGTCAACGACCGCATTCCGACCGGAAGGGTCGAGGTCGCCGTCGATGCGGTCGAGATGCTCTCAGAGGCCGACCCGATGCCGTTTCCGGTGGAGGACGAGAGCGTCGAGGTCTCCGAGGAGGTTCGGCTGACCCATCGCTATGTGGATCTGCGCCGCTCGCGGGGCCTGCGAGCGCTCGAGTTGCGCAGCCGCATCAGCTCGGCGATCCGGGGCTCCCTCGAGGGGAACGGCTTCCTGGACGTCGAGACTCCGATGCTCACCCGCAGCACTCCTGAGGGTGCTCGGGATTTCCTCGTTCCGAGTCGACTTCATCAAGGCAGCTGGTACGCGCTGCCCCAGAGCCCGCAACTGTTCAAGCAGCTCCTCATGGTCGGTGGGATCGAGCGCTACTACCAAATCGCTCGCTGCTTCCGTGACGAAGACCTCCGCGCCGACCGTCAACCGGAGTTCACACAGGTCGATGTCGAGGCCTCGTTCGTCGAGCCTGAGCAGGTCTACGGCGTGGTTGAGGACTTCATCGTCGCGGCAGGCGCCGAGGCGGGGCATGCCTTCATCGCGCCGTTTGCGCGGATGGGTTGGGAAGAGGCGATCCGCCGCTTTGGCTCTGATCGACCGGACCTTCGCTACGCCTTCGAGATTCAGGACTGGTCCGAGCAGGCCCTCAAGACCGACTTCGCCGTCTTCAAGAAGACCGTCGAGGGCGAGGGAGTGATTCGCGCGCTCGTGGTTCCCGGCGGTGGCGCGGAGTTCAGCCGCAAGGATGGCGATGACCTCGTGGCCGAGGCCCAAAGCCTTGGCGCCAAGGGACTGGTCTGGGTAGTCGTTACCGAAGACGGCTCGCTGCGGTCTCCGGTGGCCAAGTTCCTCGAGGGCCTGGACGCCGATCTCGGTGCATCTGCCGGCGATCTGATCGCCATGGTCGCCGACGAGGAGATGGTTGCCTCGACGGTGCTGGGTTCATTGCGGGCACGTTTTCCCACGCGCTATCGAATGGAGCCGGAGGCGGAGTGGGCGATGTCCTGGATCACGGACTTCCCCCTCGTCGACTGGAATGCCGACGAGAAGCGCTGGGACTCGACGCACCATCCGTTCACGGCGCCCAAGCCGGAGCACCTCGAGATGCTCGAGTCCGACACCGCAGCGGTGAGAGCCGACGCGTATGACCTCGTAATCAACGGCGTAGAGGTCGGCGGAGGAAGCATTCGTATCCACGACCGCGACGTGCAGCAGCGGGTGTTCGAGCTGATCGGCGTGGGGCCTGAGGAGGCGGAGGAGAAATTCAGCTTCCTCCTGCAGGCGCTCAAGTTGGGTGCCCCGCCTCACGGGGGCTTCGCGCTCGGGCTGGATCGGCTTGTGATGCTGCTTGCCGGCGAGGACTCCATTCGGGAAGTGATGGCGTTCCCGAAGACCGCTACCGGCTCGGATCCCCTGACGGGGGCGCCCGCGCCGGTCGACACCGCCCAGCTGGATGAGCTCGCGGTCGAGTCGGTGGCTCCGGAGCCTGAGCCCGAGGCCTAGTCGCGGCCGAACAGCTGTCGCGCGTCGGCTCGCAGCTCGCGCGACAGATGGACCTCGGCAGTACGCCCCGCGCTGGGCTCAGCAACCCACGTCACGGCGATGACCTTCTTGGTCTCGAGCTCGCCCAATGCCCGCATCACCTCGAGCAGGACCTCGCGCTCCGCGCCGAGGTCGAGCTCAGCGGCGACCTCATCGAGGGCGAGGCGCACGGGATCCTCGGCGTCGGCGCCTTGGTCGAGCCAGCGCAGCACCAGGAGCATCTCCAACCGGGAGGTGAGATCTTCGGACACGAGGTCAGCTTAGGGCCAGTGAGGGTGCCACGCACCATCACCGCAATCGCGTCTACGGCTGGTTTCGCTCCAGGATGAGGACCGGACCGAGCGAGGTCTCGAGTTCGAAGACGTGGTGTTCTTCGGTCGTAACGACTCGCACGACGATCGCTCCGCCGACGCGGCCGGCGAGGTAGCCGGTTACGGCGTCGAGTGCGCGATGCTGCTCCGGATCGAGTTCGTCGATCTCGGGTGAAAGCGTGTAGATGGGCTCAGGCTGAGACAGCGTCATGGGCTCGAGGTGTCCATCGTCGGCCGCTGACCCTGATCAAGCCTGCCTAGATAAGATGCCCATACCGCCAGAAACCCGCTTGCGCGGACCCCCAGGCGTTGTAGTGTCGAGGTACGCCCGACCTTGTGCGTGATCGACTTTCGGTTGAGCCCTACTTGAGCGAAAAGGGACGCGGGGACCAGGTTCGTCACATGCGACGTTCCGCTCTGCGACCCGCCCTGTTAAAACAGGTTCAGATCGCTCGTCGAAACGGCAAGGTGGGGCGTTTCTTTTGCCCTGATACCGCCACGTGAGTCAGTTGCTAGCGTGACCGCGTGCCACCGTATCCACCCGAAGCCATGCGGCATCTGGCCGCTCCAAGCGCGCCGGGGCCGCTCGAGAACGCCGACGCCACCGGACATGCCGGAAGCGAGGACTGCGGCGACGTCGTGAGATTCGACCTGCGTGTCAGCGCGGGGCGGGTTGAGGAGGCGGGCTTTCTGGTGTTCGGATGTGGTGCGGCAACGGCCGCCGCGAGCGCGGCGTGCGAGCGCCTGCAGGGCGCCACGCTCGATGACGCGGCTCGCATCGGGGTTGATCTCATCGACGCCGACCTCGGGGGTTTGGGTCCCGCCCGGCGCCATGGTCCGGAACTCGTCGCGGACGCGGTCGCGGGGGCGCTGGAGCAGTGGTACTCAAGTCGTCTCGGTTCAGACGGCCCGGCGACATCACCCAAGCGCGTCGCGGTTGCCATGAGCGGCGGTGTCGATAGTGCGGTCGCGGCCATGTTGGTGCGCGACGCGGGCTTCGAGCCTGTCGGGGTGACCATGCGCCTGTGGCATGACCCGGCGGCACCGGCGGCGGCGCGCTCGTGCTGTGCGCCCGAGATCGTGCGACTCGCGCGGGCGAGCGCCCATGCGTTGGGAATCCCCCACGTCACGCTCGATGTCGCTGAGCGTTTCCGGGAGGGCGTAGTCACGAGCTTCATCTCGGGGTATCAGGCGGGAACGACCCCGAATCCGTGCGTCACCTGTAACGGCTCGGTCCGTTTCGCGATTCTCGATGAGGCCGCTCGCCTGCTGGGCGCCGGGGCGCTGGCGACGGGCCACTACGCCCGCGTAGAAGGCGCTGCCGGCACCCGGAGCATCGGAGCCGCGCGGGATGGGAACAAGGATCAGAGCTACATGCTGTCGATGCTGCCGGCGGACATTCTCGAGCGCGTCATGTTCCCTCTGGGTGAGCTGTCCAAGTCGGACACCCGCAACTTGGCGCACGAGGCAGGACTGCCGGCCGCCGGCGCAGTCGAAAGCCAAGAGATTTGCTTCGTCGGCGAGGACGGCTATCGGTCGTTCCTGGAGCGGAACTCCACGCTGGAGGCCCGGCCGGGCCCGATCCTGGATCCCGATGGTCAGGCAGTTGGGAGACATACGGGCTACTGGCGCTACACCGTCGGGCAGCGACGCGGTATCGGCGTCGCCTCGGCCGAGCCGCTCTACGTCATCAGAACCGATGCGACCCGCAACGAGGTCTGGGTAGGTCCGCGCGAGATGTTGACGATCGACCGCCTCCATCTGGAACCGGTGATCGTGCGCGGCGAACTCGATGAGGGCCCGTTCGAGGTTCGCGTGCGGTATCGCGGTCGACCGCTGCGTGGTGTAATCGCGCTGCACAGCGGTGATGCGGTCGACGTTGATCTGATGGAGCCCGCGCGCGGAGTCGCCCCCGGCCAGACCGTCGCCCTCTATCGCGACGGCCGTCTGGTTGCGGCAGGTACCATTACGGGGGCGTCTCAAGGAGATGTGAGGAACTAGTGGAATGGTCTGACGTACTTAAAGCGGCGCTTGCCGTATTCCTGGTCGTAACCGCGGTCGGCCTGGGGTATCTGCTGTACCGCATGGCGGGACTCTTCCTGAGCCTGTCCAAGGCGGTCGACCGGGTCACTGATGAGACGGTGCCGATCCTCTCGCGCGCCCAGCTGACGATGGACGGCGTCAATCAGGAGATCGGTCGCGTCGACGAGATCATGGTGAGCGCGGTGCACGCGACAAAGGGCACCGAAGCCGCCGTCGGGCGCTTGGCCCATGCGATCAGCGCACCTGTGCGCTGGGGCGCCGGGATTGTCTCCGGGTTCGAAGAAGCGGCCGCCACATTCCGCTCGCGCCGGGCGGCCGAGCGTGCCGATCGGCGGTCTGCCTACTCAGAGCCCCCTCCGCCACCTCCGTCGCGCCCCGCCGCGACGCGGGCCCCCACCACCGCGCCCCAAGCTGGGCCTGATCCTGTCGTGTCAGAGCCCGCGCCATCAGACTCGGGGAGTGGTGGGGGAGGATGGGCCGAACAGAAAGCGCGCCGCGCGGAAGCGGCTGCGGAGTCCGCTGACGCCGCGCGTCGAAGGGCCGGAAGTTGAGGCTCCTTCTCCTTGGCGTTGCCGGGGCGGGCATCTGGGCGCTGCGTCGCGCCCCGCGTGACCCGCGACGCTGGCCCGAGGCCATGAAGAACGAGGCTGCCCGGGCGAAGGTGCACGGCAAAGAGGCGCTCGAGGCCGGCAAACGCGCCGCGTCGCGCCGTCAGGCTGAGGTCCAACGCGAGATCGACGAGGCAGGGCGGCCTCGCCAGTATTGAGGCCGGCACTCCTTCTGAGTGCAGCCCTGAGGGTCCTCTAAACTCGATTTAGCGGGTTAGGGTGCCGCTATCGGCTCTATTAGAGGCACTACGAGCCGTGTCGACTGCGTCTCGTTGCAACGAGCCACCGGGTCGAGCAGTTGAGCCCCGCGTCGCCGTCGATCAGACTCGCGCCATGAGCTGGCGCGTTCTCCTTCCGATCATCGTCGTGGTTGCCATCGCACTCGTCGGCGCGGGGGTGTTCTCGGCCGGCCGGGACGCCGCCGAGCGTGACTACTTCCTTGCTGAGGGTCGCCCGTTCGACCGAGGGCAGAAGTACGCCGCCCCGTTTAACTCCGACTACGACCAGTTCTGGTACCTCGCCGCCGGAGCCGTCCTGGTCATAGGGGCCTCGCTGATCCCGCTGCTCGCTCGGAAGCAGGACTAGCGACCTCATCCGCCGGTCGCCGTTTGCTCAATCCTGCGGCATCTCGTCGTCGTCCTCGTCGAAGATGCTCAGGTCGGAGATGTCCTTGTCATCGTCCTCGACGTTGATGCACTCGGCGGCCTCGTAGTCAAAGCCCTCGGGCCGCTCAGTCCCGGACGAGTAGAGCGCCCCGACCAGGTTCGCCCTGACCAGGTCCGCCTTGAACAGGTCCGCCCTGCGCAGGTCCGCCTCGACCAGGTCCGCCCCGAACAGTTCGCCATGGGCAGTTCCGCCCCGAACAGGTTCGCCAGTACCAGTTTCGCCTTGAACAGGTCCGCCCCGCGCAGTCGCAACTCGACAAGTTGAGGCAGCCCTCTTCCCGTCCCTTCTCTCGGTCCCGCAGGACGACCGCGACGGCAAGGAACCGCTCGTCGGGCGTCTCCTCGCTTCGAGCTGGTGCTCTGGTCGCTTGCTGGGGCGACGCTCGCCCGGATCGACAACGACTACTTCAATGCAGACGACGTCGCGATCTCGGCGAGCGGTCAGTTCAGGTCGCTCAGCAGCGTAGCTAAGCGCGCGCCGGGCCTCCTCATCCGTGGCCCCGCTGTGGCCCCGAGTGCACTGCTGGGCTTTTTGGGCCGGATAGTCGTAGCAATCTCGTTGCAACGCTCCCGGTAGCTGCCGGGAGGTCGCCGACAGCCGCACAGGGCGTGATCCCCCTCTCCATGCGGGGTTGGTCCGCAGCACGGGCGCTCTCGGTGGGTAGCGGTAGCCAACGTAGCTAAACTCGATTTTATGACCTCCGCGGAGATTCGCCGCAGGTTTCTCGAGTACTTCGAGAGGCACGGCCACACAGTGCTGCCATCGGCGTCTTTGATCCCGCTCGAGGACGATCCGACCGTGCTCTTGACCATCGCCGGCATGCAGCCGCTGAAGTCGTACTTCCTCGGCACGTCGGAGCCACCCGCACCGCGGGCGACCTCTGCTCAGAAGTGCTTCCGCACGAACGACATCGACGAGGTGGGGCACACCGCCCGGCATCTGACGTTCTTCGAAATGCTCGGCAACTTCTCGTTCGGTGACTACTTCAAAGAAGGGGCGATCACGTTCGGCTTCGAGCTGAGCACCGAGATATTCGGTCTCGATCCCGAGCAGATCTGGATCACGGTCTTCGAGGGCATGGAGGGGGTACCGGCGGACGACGAAGCCATCGAGCACTGGGTCGACCTCGGCATCCCGCGCGACCGAATCCAGGCCCTCGGAGAGTCGGAGAACTTCTGGAAGGCGGGTCCGACCGGCCCCTGTGGCCCCAACACCGAGCTCTACTTCGACCGCGGGCCGTCCTTCGGTCCTGAAGGCGGCCCAGCGACCGGCACGGATCGCTTCCTCGAATTCTGGAATCTGGTCTTCATGCAGTACGACCGCTCCGCCGAGGGCGAGCTCACCACGCTGCCAAAGCAGAACATCGACACCGGCGCCGGCCTGGAGCGCATCGCGGCCTTGCTCCAAGACCAGCCCTCGGTCTTCGATACCGACGCTTTCCGACCACTCATCGCGTGGGCGGAGCGGGAAAGTGGTCGCGCATATGGCGTGAACGAGCGTGACGACCGGGCCTTGCGGGTTCTGGCCGACCATGGCCGGGCCATGACCTTCCTCGCCACCGACGGCGTACGGCCAGGCAACGAGGGCCGCGACTACGTCA
>CAMYIK010000058.1 GCA_947258365.1 uncultured Thermoleophilia bacterium
GGCGTCGTGGTGGAGAACCGCCAGCGTGTGGGCAACGACCGAAGCATCTGCGATCCCGGCGCGCTCGTCTACAAGCTGGATAGCCGGGTTCCTTCGGGGTTTGGACCCATTCGCATCGTCGGCGGTAACCGCGACCACGAAGGATGCGGCCACGGACCGCGCTCGATCGCTCCGTTGGATCCAGGACAGGGGATCCGGAGCGGGCGTGTGTTCGTGAAGATGCTGGGCGCTCGAGGACGCGTGACCGAGGTGAGCGTCACCGTCCGTTAGACCAGCCGATATCCACGGGCTCGGCAGCGATCGTCCGTATGCGGGTGCTAGTGCGGTAGCCCGACGGGCTAACCCGATGGACCGATAACTCCGGGCATGCGTTTTGCTCTCATTTCCGCGCGTAGCCGCTTGGCGTTGTCCAGCAGCGCGAACTGGCCGGCGACAGCGAAGAACATGACCCGGTTGGCTCGCACCGAGTAGCGGCGACGCACGAGCGCGTCGAAGCCGTTGCGCCGCAGTAGCGCCACGCGCTTGAGCACCAGGGCCCGCTGCCGGAACTGGCCGGCGTGCACCCAGTACTTGATCTTCAACGGCTCGCCATTCGGATCACCGAAGCTTCCGCCTTCGGAGATGTAGGTGTCGACACCCTCGCCGATTCCCGCGGCGACCCGGGCACGAAAGGCATTCGTCGCGAGCAGACGCGAGTCGCGCACGTTCGACAGAAAGCCCCCCTCGACCAGCACGGCGGGCATCGCGGTGTGCTTGAGCACGTAGAAGCCGGCTTTTCTGACTCCACGGCTGGGAAGGCCGGTGCGAGTGACGAGGCGGTCCTGCACCGTGTTCGCGAGGCTCGCGGCAGCGGGGCCGGAGATCCTGAAGTGGTACGTCTCGGCGCCGCGCGCGGTCTTGGAACGGGCCGCGTTCATATGAATCGAGATGAAGAGACTCGCCGGAGCCTGGTTGGCGATATCCACACGAGACTGCAGATCGTCGCGCGTCGTCGTGAAGGTGCGATCGCCACCTGCGAGGTCTTTGGAGCGGGTGAGGATCGTGCGGTAACCGCGACTCTCCAGCCACCGCTTCAGCCGGCGCGCAACGTCGAGGTTGACGTCCTTCTCGAGCAGAAGTGTGCGACCCCGCCCGTCGGTCCGCTTCTTCAGGCCCGTCGCGGTGCCGCGCGGCAGCACTCCGACGGTGCCGGGATCCGCGCCGCCGTGGCCGGGGTCGATGGCGATAAGTGCGGAGCCAGTAGGTGCGGGAGTGCCCTCGCCGACCGGGCTCTGTTCCGGCTCGGTGGGCTCTTCAATCGGAGGCGTCGGCGCCACGACCGGCGCGTCGGGCACGGTCGGCATGGGCACCGGGGGTGCGGGCGGCTCGGGCGTCGTGCCGGCGAGGGCGGCGCTCGGCGCGACCAGGGCCAGGCCCACGACGATTGGTAGCGACTTCATCAGGACGGTTCCCGGACTTCGATCGGAAGGTCGTCGCGCACCAGAGCCTCGCCGACGTCAATCGCCAGACCGGGGGCGTCCACGAGTCCCCCGTCCACGGTGAGCGATACCGACTCCACGCCATCGACAGCGGTCGCGGTGTAGACCAGAGGGGCCAGCGTCTCGATTTGCGCGGTCGAGCCCCCACCGGGGATCTGGTCCACGAATGCCTGGTTGAGATCGATCAAGGCGATTGCGCCCGCGAGCTCAACGGACTGAACCGCCGCTCCCGACTCGAGCGCCGGAAAGAGCCCGGGGGCCTCCGGTCCGGACGAGAGCACGGAAATCGCCGCCTGAAGTGGATCGGGCACCTCACTCGCACGCCGCTCGCCGACGAGCACGCCGTCTTCGTTGATGAAGTACACCACGACCTCTGTCAGCGCCGGCGGCGCTTCGGCGGAGGTCTGCTGTGACGTGGAGTTCGCGACCGAAGTCGTCGCCTCCGCATCCGCGCCGTCGTCGGAATCGCACGCGGCAACGAGCAGCGTCAGCGCGGCGAGAATCGCCAGCAGAAAGAGCGCGCCGTTGTGAACGCCGAGTCGGGGAGGACTAGAGATCCGCACGGCGGCCATATTTGCGCGTGGGGATGAGGTCGCAATAAGAGTTGGTCACGTGGCCGGTTTCGCCAGGTTCCAACCCATCCCTGCGACGCTCGTTGCGGCGACGTAGAGGAATTCACTAACCCCCACGCCGACTAGACTCCGGCCGCCCAAAAGCTGTGACAGGAGGAGCCGGTGAGCCTCATCGAGGGAATCGAGACGGTCTACTACCAGACCGCCAACATGGAGGAGTCGGTGCGCTTCTATACCGAGGTGCTCGGTCTCACGCTGAAGAACCGCCACGGCATCGATTGGGCGGAATACGAGATCGGCGGCATCGATGTCGCCATCGCCGGAGAGCTTGCCCGCAAGCCGCAACAAGGCGGCGCGACGGTCGTCTTCAAGTCGGGGGACGTGGAGGCCCTACGCGACGCCCTTCAGGCGGCAGATGCGCAGTTCGACCCCATCGATGACTCCGGTGGGGCCAAGATGATCAACTTCGAGGACCCAGACAAGAACAAACTCATAGCGGTCGAACCACTCTAGGCCCTCCGGCCCCCGGCGGGCCGAAGATCTAAATCTCGCCGTCCATTCGGGGAAGGCCGCCGCGCCGGTAGGCGATTTCGTCCATGAAGCCGTCAATGTCCTCGACGGCGATCGCGATACGCCCGGTTTTCCAGCGCATGGGCGCGCGAACCCGAGCGGGGGTGGACAGTCCTACGAGAACGACCCGGCCCGTCGACGGCGCGAACACCACCAGGTCTTTGCTGATGCGCACCCCCACACCCGCCCACCAGGGCCACCGCATGGTGCCGAGTCGGTCGATCTGCTGTAGCGGGATGTGGGCATGGCCGAGCCACCCCATCTTCACCGTCAGATGCTCGTCCTCCAGCACGGCGACCAGCGGACCCCACGCCAGGGGCCTGACCAGAAACGCCGCCATGGAAGACCGCTTCAGCGGGAACTCGAGCCGGTCTGCACCCATGGCCCCACGTTACCGGCGACCGGCCCGCGGTGGTGGCGCGGGCTATCATTCAAGGTAGTTCGGTGGCGGGAGGTAAGTGATGTCCAGCAGTACCTGGCAAGGCCGTGATCGTGGCCTACAGCGCCGCATGTTCGGGACGATGTTCGGTCTCGGACTGCTCTACGTCGTGTTCATCGGCGTAGTGATCGCCATGGGCGCGAGCGTGATCCTGGTGGTGGTACTCGCCAGCGGCTTCCTGTTGTTCCAGGTCTTCTTCGGCGACAAGCTCGCCCTGCGCTCGATGGGCGCTCGAGTGACGGAGCCGCACGAGGCTCCAGAACTCCACGCGATGATCGAGCGGATGGCCCAGCTTCAGGACATCCCGAAGCCGAAGGTCGCCATCGCCGACACCGACATGCCCAACGCCTTCGCTGCCGGCCACAGTCGCAAGTCGGCGGTCGTGTGCTGCACGACCGGCCTGATGGATCGACTGGACCGGGATGAGCTTGAGGGTGTGGTTGCCCACGAAATGGCTCACGTGATCAACCGCGACGTCATGGTGATGACCATCGCGGGCTTCCTGGCGACGGTTGCCGGCCTACTGATCCGCTTTGGCATGTACGGACGCATGGGTGGCGGAGGACGCAACGGCGCTGCGGCCTTCATGATCATCTTGCTGGTCTCGGTCGTGACCTACGCGCTGTCGTACATCCTGATCCGCGCGCTGTCGCGATACCGGGAATACGCCGCGGATCGTGGCGCCGCAATCATCACCGGTGCTCCCGCAAGCCTGGCGTCCGCGCTGCAGAAGATCTCCGGCTCCATGGCCCGTATCCCTCAGCAAGACCTCCGCCAGGCTGAAGGCATGAACGCCTTCTTCATCATGCCCGTGTCGGCCAAGGACACCTTCACCAGGCTCTTCTCCACCCACCCGCCTGCCGAGGAGCGCATCCGGAGACTGATGGAGATGCAGGCGCGCATGGACTCGATGGGGCGCATCGAGCTCTAGTGGGCCTATTCGACGTCCTGCGGGGAGAGCGCAAACCGCAGCGCCCCAACCTTGATCAGCTCTTCGCCATGACGACGGCGGAGATGACCCTCAGGATCAATCTGGAGCTTGAGCCGCTGCCGGTCTCGGGCGTCTGCTTCCGCCCAGTCGACATGTCGGCCTTCAAGCAGACCATGCGCGAGCTCGACCAATTGCTGGATGAAGGCGGGGGGCCCGACGCCACCGTGACTCGTCAGGAGAAGGACGACCACGGGTTCCAGTGGATCCTGATCGAGGACCCTCAGTTCGAGGACCTCGTCACCGCCACCCACCACGTGAACCAGACCCTTCAGGACAACGGATTCGGTGAGCAGCTGCTGTGCTCCATGTTCGCCTTCGAGTCCGCCGAAGGAGAGACCGTCTACCTGGTCTACGGCTACAAGCGCGGCACCTTCTACCCATTCGTGCCGAGCGGAGATCAGAGCCGCGACAACACCGCCGAGATGCGCCTCGGCGAATCGCTCAAGGGCGAGCTACCCATCGAAGCGGAACTTGAGCGCTGGTACCCGCTCTGGGGCCACCCCGTGGCCGTCGACTAGGCCGACGCGAAGGGGTTCTCGATGCGAACTCCTTCGACGACGAGGCCGTCCTGTAAGTCCTCGGTCAGGATCCGATCGCAACCGGCCTCGTACGCAGCACGGACGATCCGCCTCTTCCTGCTCATCTTCTTGAGCGATGTTCTCGAGGTACTCCCGCACCAAGGCGTTCACGGACGCGTCGCGGCGCAATGCCGTCATCCGCGCCCTCTTGAGGAGTTCGTCATCGATGGTCAGCGCAAGGTTCGCCACGTAACGAGTGTAAAACGGGTTACGTGTAACCCGGTGCCGAGACCGAGCCGGGCGCCGCGGCGACTGGCGCGGGCATGGCGGTATGCCGCGGGGGCATCGGACCAAGAGAACGGGCTGCCGCCGGACCTTTCCGCGGCAGCCGGGGCACCTACTTGCTGTCGGGGACCAGCCCATCGTCGCCGAGCAGCTCACGGGCCTCTTCGAGGCTGGTGTCGGCATCAGGGATGATCGCGTCGGAGCCGACGAACTCATCCGGTCCGAGCTCTTCGCCCTTGAGACGAATGGCTCCGACCAGCTCGCGCAGAGCCGCGTCGAAAGCCTCAGAGTCATCGGACTCGACCGCCGCCTGCAGCCGGTCATCGATCTCGTTGACCGAGGCGAAGGCGTGGTCGTCGAGGCGGTACTGAGCGTCTCCAAGGATTCGGACGATCACGCCTGGTCCTCCCCACTCTCGAGCTCTCCGGCCGGCGCGTCGCCGGCACCGAGTTCGGCTTTCAAGGCCTCGAGCTCGCCTTCGACGCTGGCGCCGGCGGTGAGCTCTTCCAGCTGGCGATCGAGATCATCCTTGCCGCCGGCGCCGATCTCATCGAGCGCGCCCGATTCGATCAACTCGTCCAGCGCGCCCGAGCGGGCCTGCATGGTCTCGATCTTGTTCTGGGCGCGGTCGACGGCCATGCCGACATCGGCCATGTCCTCACCGATGCCGGTGAGCGACTCGGTGATCTTGGTCTGAGCCTCGGCGGCGGTGTACTGCGCCTTGATCGTCTCCTTCTGAGTGCGGAAGGACTCGACCCTAGCCGTGAGCTTCTGCTCGGTCGCGACCAATTTCTGCTGGTCGGTCTCGAGCTGCTCGCGTTGGACATCGAGATCACGAAGCTGCGACTGAACACCGGTCTTGCGCTCCAGCGCGATGCGGGCGAGGTCTTCGCGTCCGCCCTGCAGCGCGGCGCGGGCCTGGCTGTCGAGCTTTTCGAGACTGCCTTCGAGCTTCTTTGCCTGGAGTTCGATGCGCTTCTTACTCGTCGCGACGTCCGCGACACTGCGACGCACCTTCTGCAGCATTTCCAGCTGCTTCTCGTACGAATAATCAAGCGTCTCGCGCGGATCCTCTGCCTTGTCCAGCATGGTGCTGGTCTTGGATTTGAGGATCATCGAGAAGCGGCTCATGAGCCCCATGGGCGCTCTCCTTCGGTCCAGCCGTGTACGGCGCGACCGAGCTTATCAACGGGCAATCGCCCTCAGCCGAGCGCACCCCCGCGGCGTAACACGAGAGCCCAGGTCAGCAGGCTCGAAGCGACGAGCAACACCAACGCCGCCAGGCTCGCATCGGCCCAGATCGCCTCCTGCGCGGCCCCCCAGATTTTGGTCGCCAAAGTGGAGAACCCCGGCGGGGCGAGCAGCAGGGTGGCCGGGAGCTCCTTCATTGCCGACAGCAGGACAAGCCCGGCGCCCGCGAGCAATCCGGGCGCCATCAGTGGCAAATCGATGCGGATGATCCGCCGCAGCCGACTGCCGCCCAGTGCCCGTGCCGCATCGTCCAGCCGTGCCGGGACGCCTGCCACGGCGACCCTTGCGCTCCCGAGAGCCAACGCGCCGAAGTTCAGCACATATGCGGTTATTAGCAGGGGAATCGTCTGGTAGAAGACGACGAGGACCTCGCTGCCCAAAGCCCAGAAGACCAACGACAAAGCTACGACCAGCCCCGGCAAGGCGAAGCCGCTGACGACCGCTGCATTCACGGCGCCGCCGAGCCGGTCGCGCTTGCGAGCCATGTAATAGGCGACCGGCAGCACCACCGCTACCGCAACCACGGCCGCCACGATGCTGACCAGGGACGTGCTCACCGCGGGACCAACCAATGACGCAGGGTCGTCGGTGATCCTGCCGCCGCCCTCTCCACCGAGGCCGCGGGCTGCCCAGTAGACAAGCACGGCGGCGGGGATGACCAAGGCGAGGCTGACGAGCGCAACCAGTCCAGCCAGGGCGGCCGGTAGCCACTTGCCGAGCTTGACCACGACGGGAGAGACGTCGCGCACCTGATCTCGCACCGACGAGCGGGACAATCGACGCTCGCCCCCGGCGGCCGACAAAGCTACGACGGCGAGCAGCAGGCTGAAGGCCAGGGAGACCTCGGGGTCGATCAGGCGGTTACTGAAGATCCCCTCGGTGAGCGTCTCGACTCGCAGCAGCACGACGGCGCCGAAGTCACCCACGACGTAGAGGAACACCAGCAGGCACCCCGCAAGGATTGCGGGCGTCGCCTGGGGCAAGACGACCTGGCGAAATACCTGCACTGGGGATTTTCCAAGGAGTCGCGCCGACTCTTCCAGGGAACTTGGCAACTGCCGAAGCCGCGCCGCGACAGGAAGCAGGACGTAGGGGTAGGTGAGCAAGCTCAGCACCGCCAGCGCTCCCCAAAATCCTGAAACGGAGAAGCCAGGAACTCCCAGAGCCTCCTCCATCAGCCCACCGGGGGAGAAGGCGGCGATAAAGGCGAACGCCGCAATGAACGACGGCATCACCAAGGGCAAGGCGAGCAGCAGCCCCCACATGCGTCGCGCCGGAAGGTCGGTGCGGCTGATCAGCCAGGCTCCCGCGGTGCCGAGGGCCCCGGCGATGACCGCGGTGGCGACAGCAAGGACGAGGGTTCCAGCCAGCGGGGTACCGGCGCGAGCGCTGAAGACGATCTCCAGCAGCCGGTCGTTGCCGGCGTTCCGAATCAGGAGGTAGCCGAGCGGCGCCAAGAAGATGACGCCGACGGCTGCTGTCACTAGCGCTGCCGGAGCGCGTCTACTCCAAACCACTCTCGGAGATTAGCCTCGCGGTGGTCTGAAGATCGGCGAGCGTGCCGAACTCGTAGGTCGGCGGCTGGAGCTCAGAGAGCGGCGGAAGCTCGCCACTCGGAGCGACGCCGTCGCGGAGTGGGTACTCGAAGGTCTCCTCCGCGAAATACGTCTGCGCTTCCTCGCCCAGGAGGAAGTCGATGAACTCCGTGGCGGCCGTGTTGCCCTCGGCATCGGCAAGGACGCTCGCCGTCGCCGGGATCACCAGCCCCCCGACGTCGCCGGCCGAGAAGCGGTGGTTCGCGACGGGAAGGTCGGCGTCCTCCGCCAGGGCTCGTAGTGCGTAGTAGTGGTTGACAAGACCCATCGTGACCTCGCCTCGAGCCACCGCGTCCACGATCGCGCTGTTCTTGGCGTAGGTCGGGGGATTGTCGTCGCCCAAGTCATCAAGCAAGGTCGCGGCGACATCCTCGCCCTCGATGGTGCGGTACGCGGTGACGAAATCCTGGAAGCTGCCATTCGCCGGTGCGATCGCCACTTTTCCCTGCAAATCTTCACCAACGACGTCGGCGACGGCCGACGGGAGATCCGCCTCGTTTAGCTCGTCGGTGTTGTAGACCAGGACGCGCTGACGACCGGAGACGCCGGTCCAGCGACGGTCGGGGTCGACGAACCGCTGGTCGATCGGAGCCACCGTCTCCTCGTCCAACTGACCCAGGCGGTCCTTCCCCGCGAGGAAGGCGACCGCACCCGGACTCTGCGCGAAGAAGACGTGCGCGGGCGAGTTGTCTCCCTCTTCATCGATGAGCAACGCAAGGTCAGCCGTCTCGCCGTAGCGCACGTCGACGTTCACGTCAGACTGTGCCTCGAAGCGTTCGATGAGCGGAGCGACGAGCTCTTCGCTGCGCCCCGAGTAGACCGTGATGCTGTCGTCGTCGCTATCGGAGGAGCACGCGGCGCCGATGACGGCTATCCCGATAACGGCTAACGCCGCTGCGGCCAGTCGGGCGCTGCGTCGAGAAGTTAGGTTGGCCTTATGCATGAAGTTAGGGATACCGACCGTCCGAGTCGTCCGCAAGGTCGCTCACACGAGCGAGGGACGTCCTAACCTCGGCCGTGCTAGTCGGAGGTCGCCGCGACGGCAGGACAGCCATCCGCGGTGAACGCGACCGTCGGGTCGCCGTCATACGCCGCGGTGAGGGTGTCGCCGCGCGAAAAGCGTGGAGGCCCAAGCTCCAGGGCCTTCAGACGAGCTCCGCAGGGAAGCCGAAGGGCATAGGCGACATCGTGACCGTAGAACTCGAAGCTCTCCACCACGGCCTCGCCTCCAACGCTGAGCAGGACGCGCTCCGGGCGGACCATGACGTCAACGGTGCCCGACGCGGGCTCGCTCAGAGGAACCTTTCCGATGAGCGTGTCGGCCATCCGACCGCTCGCGACTCCGCACAGAAGGTTCGTGTCGCCAATGAACTCGGCGACCGAGCGCGAGCACGGCAGGTCATAGAGCTCGACGGCTGAACCTTGTTGCTCGATCAGTCCGTCCAGCATGACGGCGACTTCATCCCCCATTAACAGGGCTTCTTCACGGTCGTGAGTTACAAACACCGCCGTGGTACCCAGGTCGGCGAGGAGGTTCCGCACCTCGACGCGCAGCTCAGCGCGCAGTGGCGCATCAAGGCTGCTAAATGGCTCATCGAGCAAAACGGCATCCGGGCGAGGCGCGAGCGCGCGTGCCAAAGCCACCCGCTGCTGCTGACCACCGGACAGCGTCTCGGGTCGCCGATCGGCGAGGTGCTCTAAGCCGACGAGCGAGAGAGACTCATGAATCCGTGTGCCGCTCCTGGAAGACCATGCCGATGCCGCGACGTTCTGCCGGGACGTTCACATCCGGTCCCGCGACAACGCGCTCACCGAGGGTGATCGAACCGGAGTCAGCTGACTCGAGCCCCGCGATGATGCGCAGAAGCGTGGTCTTGCCGCATCCGCTCGGACCGAGAAGAGCAAGGGTTTTCCCTGCAGGGACGCACAAATCCGCACCGCGCAAGACCGCATCCTCGCCGAACGTCTTGCGGACATTCGAGGCAAAGAGCGCTCCTGTGACGGCGCGTCGAGAAGTGCTGTCTACGACGGTCGCTAAGCCCATTAGGGCGACCTTACAGCAGCTCCGAGGAGCCCTGCCGTAGGACAGTCATCCCTACCAACGGTATGCCCACGATTCCCGAACAGATCCTTCCCGAAGGGATCTGTTCGAAGGATCGCCTAAGCGGCGACCTTCACGAAGAGCGCGTCAGCGGCTCGGGTCGTGATGGTGCGCGCTTGGCCACCGACGACGAGGTTCAGTTGGTCCGCGGCCTCGACGACACTTTCCACCGACAGGCTGGTGCCAGGTATGAGGCCTTCGTCATAGAACCAGTGCAAGAGATCTCCATCGTGCTCGGCCAGGCGCACGATGATGGCGTCGGTGGATGCGTCGAGCGTCGACAGTGGCCGCAGCTCAACGTTCTCCTCGCGCTCGTGCGACGGATCGACCGGCCACCCATGCGGGCAACGGTCGGGTTGGCCGAGCTTCTCGGCGATGCGCTCAACCATCTCGTCGTCGAATGCTTCGCCCAACTCATCGGCGTGCTCGTGCGACTCCGCGGGGGAATACCCCAGGAAATCGGTAAGAAATCGCTCGATGATGCGATGCTGGCGAACGAACTTTTCGGCCTCCGCCTGCCCCTTCTCGGTCAACAGAGGACCGCGACGCGGTCCCCGCTTGATCAGGCCCTCGGCTTCCATGCGAGAGAGCATCTCGCTGGCGGTCGGCGGCGTGACGTCGAGCATCTCGGCGACGCGGGCCGCGGGCACCGGCCCGTCGGTGACGACGGGGCCGTACTCGCCGATCGGGTTGGCAAGGAAGTAGATGGCCTCCAGGTAGTCCGCCGTGTGATGAGTCTTTCCCACGCATCGATTCTAGTGCCAGCCGGCGGGGGGTTGTCACACGACCAGGTCGAGAGGACGATCGGTCGGTGATCTTCACGCGGAAAGCCCAGGTTGCGCTCATATTGGCGGCCGTGGCGGTGGGGTCGCATTCTCGGGGGGCTCCGAAAAGGCCGTCCCGACCTACGCGACGTAGATCGCCGATGCGATCGCGCCGGCTCTCCAGGCGCGCCGAGCGGCGTTTGCGGCCGACGAACTCGGCAAGGCGAGAATCGCCGACATGCGGATCAACACGACCTTCTCCGAGACCGCAATCCAGACCGCGCCTGAGGTGTGCGCGGTCTTGCTCGAAGACTTCTTGGCGATCTGCGAGCGCCCGGACGGAGACGCCGAGCAATTCGAGGCGGCCCTCGTGGACGTCGCACGTCGATTCGGTGCATCGGTCGCACCCCGCATCGGAGGGGTGCCGCGCCTGAGCGATGAGGACGAACTCGTCGAGTATCTCCGCGAGATTCAGCCCGAAGTTGAGCGGTTACTCGCCGAGCCCGGCGCCGAGTTCGAGACCGTGGAACCGTCCGCCGAGCTGACGGGCGACTACGAGGCGGTGACGACGTACTTCCGTCAGCAGCTGGTCGTCGCCAAGAGGATCACTGCGGCGGCGGAGCGCAGTGATATTACGTTGTACGCAGGCTTTTTTCGGAGTCCGGAGTGGTTGCGGAGTGGCTCCGCCGCGGACTCAGCGAACGGGGACTCGACCTCTTCGGGCCGGGGTTCGAACAGCCCTAGCGAGAGGAGAGGTCGATGACCTCGCGGCCCTCGAGGTGGCTGCCCACCTTGCGCTTCACCCGCTGGAGGGCGTTATCCACGGTTTTCGGGGTGCAATCGAGCAGCTCGGCGATCTCTTCATAGGAGCGGCCCTCGAGATAGAGGGTCAAAACCTGCGCCTCGAGTTCCGAAAGCACGCTGCCGAGGCACTCGATCAGCGAACCGAGCTCCTCCGCAGAAATCGCCTGGGTGACCGGATCGTTCACCGGGTCGCCTGCAAGTACGTCGGCAAGCGACATCTCTTGGTCGCTGTTGGCGCCGGCCCGCGTCTGACTAAAAGAGATGTACGTGTTGAGCGGCGTGTGCTTGTTGCGCGCGGCCGTCTTGATCGCGGTGATGATCTGGCGCGTCACGCAAAGCTCGACGAACGACCGGAACGACGCCTCACGATCGGGGCGGTAGTCACGCACCGCCTTGACCAGCCCGATGAGGCCCTCTTGAAACAGGTCCTCACCCTCGCCACCGACCAGGAAGTAGGAACTGGCCTTCAGGCGTACAAAGGAACGGTAACGCTCGACGATTCGGTTCATTGCAGCGTCATCGCCGGCTCGAGCGCGCTCAACGAGGCCTCGATCTTCAATCTCAACCTGAGCATGAGCCCTGTTAGGAGCTCCTTCTGAGGCCCCAGCGCGCTGCGCATTCGCACTGCTGCGGCCAGATCTTGGGAACGTAATGGGTGCGATGCTCACTGGTGACGGCTCCTACAGTGCGGCCCGACTTCAACCTCGAGTTAAAGGTTGAACGTTGCGATGGGGGCTTTATAGACCCCACTTCGGACGTAAGTCAACGAACCTGAACCCCTATTTGGCGCAATCCCTGTTGCAAAGGGATGAAACGCCGGCCACGCCGACGTGGCTTCAGGGGTGCCGGCGCGTGATTTCGAAGGCGATCAACGCTGCGGCCACCGACACGTTCAGGGAGGCGATCTTTCCGACCATCGGAATGCTCACCGACGCCCCCAGCGAGCGCTTGATCTTGGGTCGAAGGCCTGCTCCTTCCGCCCCGAGCACCACGATGGCGTCGGCGGGCCACTCCAGCTCACGGAAGTCCACCCCACCGTCCTGATCGGCACCCACGACCAGACGGCCCCGTTCGGCCGCGTCGTGCACGAAGGCGACCGGATTCGCCACACGGGCGATCTGCAGATGCTCGACGGCCCCCGCGGACGCCTTTGCGACCACCGGGGTGATTCCTGGCGAGCCGCGCTCAGGTAGAGCGATACCTGAGAGACCCGCTGCCTCGATGGAGCGGGCGATAGCTCCGATGTTGCGCGGGTCCTGCGCCCCGTCGAGACAAAAAACGGCGCGCGAGGAATGCAGCAGGTCGGACTCGGCGACATAGGGATACGGATCGACGCGCGCGACCACACCTTGGTGGTCTCCGGTCTGGGCGAGCCGAGCAAGGTCGTCCTTGCTGACGAACCGCACCGGCACGTCACCGCCGAGCCAGTCTTCGCCTCGGAGCGACTCCTGAGCGCGCACCTCATAGACCCGTCGGCGACCGGCAGCCAGCAGCTCGCGCACCGGGTTGCGGCCATAGACGAGCGCCGAGTGTTCGTCGCCGCTCATCGCGGGTAGACTTGCGGACCCTCCGGGGTATCCCTCAACTCGAACCCGAGCCCCAGGATCTTGTCGCGTGCGGTATCGGCCCGCTCGAAGTCGCGGTCGGTCCGGGCGGCCTCACGCTCGGCGAGCAGATCCATCACCTCGGCAGGTACCACGGCACCACTCTTGGCGAGGCCACCAAGGCCGAACACGTCGAGCATCTCGCCGAACTCACGACGCACCTCTTGGAGCTGGCCGGCGGTCGGTCGATTCCCCTCCACGGCTTGATTGGTCGCCTTGATCAGGTCAAAAAGTGCTGCAAATGCGCCTGGTGTACCGAAATCATCGTCAAGCGCCGCGTAGAAGTCGCGCCGTGCGGCGACGAGGGAGGTGGCCAGCTCGGCGTTGGTCGCCTCGCCAGGTGAGCTGACGGCACGGTCGATCGCGCGGGCCGCGTTGCGAATGCGCTCACAGACCTCCGACGCCTCGGTGAGGTGCTCGTCGGAGAAGGGCAGCTTGCTGCGGTAGTGCGCCCTCAAGAAGTAGGCCAGCACCACCTCCGACGGCCACTTGTCGAGCACCTCGTGAAGCAGCGCGATATTGCCGACGCTCTTGCTCATCTTGTCGCCGGAGAGCTCGAGCATCTCGTTGTGCATCCAGATCTGCGCCATGGGCTCGTCGTTGGCGCCTTCGCTCTGGGCGATCTCGTTCTCGTGATGGGGGAAGGCCAGATCGAGTCCTCCGCCATGGATCTCGAAGTTGCACCCGAGTGCTGTCTCTGACATCGCCGAGCACTCGATGTGCCACCCCGGGCGGCCATCACCCCACGGTGATTCCCACCGCGCGTCCTCATCGGGCTTGCGGCCCTTCCAGAGAGCGAAGTCGAGGGGATTCTCTTTTCCCTGACCCGGCTCGTTGGAGACCATGTCGTCGAGATCACGGCCCGACAGCGCTCCGTAGCGCTCGAAGCGATCGACGCGGTAGTAGACGTCGCCATCGGCCGGGTAGGCCAGCCCCTTGTCGATGAGCGTCTGGATCATCTCGATGATCTCCGGCATCGACGTGGTGACCCGCGGCTCGATGTCCGGCCGTCCAAGGCCCAGACGGTTCGTGTCGTCGATGTAGGCCTGGCTGTACTTCTCCGCGAGCTCGGTGCTGGAGATGCCCTCGCTTTGGGCGGCGGCGTAGATCTTGTCGTTGACGTCGGTGAGGTTCGCGACAAACAAGGTCCTCATGCCGCGGCGCTCCAGGAAGCGCTTGAGAACGCTGAAGACGATGAACGGACGGGCATTGCCGATGTGGACGCGGCCGTAGACCGTCGGGCCGCAGGCGTAGATGCGGACGGCTCCGTCCGGCCCCGGGGTGACCGGCACCTTCTGCTTGCTGAGAGTCGAGTAGATGACGACGTCGCTCACGAACCCTCCTCGACGAGCACTACCGCTTGGCACATGATGCCCTCTTCCCGGCCGGTGAACCCGAGTCCTTCCGTGGTCGTGGCGTGAACCGTGACCGGGG
>CAMYIK010000059.1 GCA_947258365.1 uncultured Thermoleophilia bacterium
GAGTCCCGTCGGTGTCCGTCCGGGCTTGGTCGGCGTCTCCCAAATCGGCCCGACTGACGCGTAGTCCGCTCCTTCAGTCGCCGCTGCGGCCAGCATGTCCCCACCTCGGCTCGACCGACCGATGATGGCATCGGGGCCGAGCACGGTCCGGGCCTGAGAGATCGCGCCGTCCTCCTGGCCCAGATGCACACCGTCAGCCTCAGAGTCGCGCGCGAGCTGGACCGAGTCATTGACGATGAAGGGAATGCCGGCCCTTCGAGCAGCGACGCTGCACGCGCGGGCCTCAGCAAGCAACTGGTCCTGCGACAGAGATCGGTCGCGGAGTTGAACGATGTCAACGCCTGCCTCCGCGAGCGTCGGGATCAACTCCGCCAGCCGTCCGGCGCGGATTCGCGCGGGGGCAACGAGGTAGAGACGAACAGCGGCAATCTGAGATCCACCGATCCTCATCGTGAGGTCAGCTCCGGCGTACCGATGCCGGTGGTCGACGCATCGGCATAGAGCCGCGTGGGAATCCTTCCGGCAAGTCGCGCGTTCCTGCCGGCCGCGACCGCCGCCGCAATCGCGGTGGCCATTCGCGGTTCATCGTCCGCCTTGGCGATAGCGGTGGCGGCGAGAACCGCGTCGCAGCCGAGCTCCATCGCAAGCGCAGCGTCCGATGCCGTGCCGATACCCGCGTCCAAGACGACGGGCACTGAGACCGCCTCGCGGACCATGGCGATGGCATGGGGGTTGCGGATGCCGAGGCCACTTCCGATGGGAGAGCCAAGTGGCATCACGGCCGCGCATCCGGCCGACTCGAGACGCCGGGCAAGCACGGCGTCATCGTTGGTGTACGGCAAGACGGTGAAGCCGTCCGCCACGAGTTGCTCTGCTGCCGCGAGAAGCTCGACGGCGTCCGGGAGCAGAGTTCGTTCATCGCCGATGACCTCGAGTTTCACCCAGTTCGTCTCTAGGGCCTCCCGTCCGAGTTGGGCTGTAAGGACCGCATCGCGCGCCGTGTAGCAGCCGGCAGTGTTTGGCAGCGTGGTTGCCCCACCAGCCGCGATCGCCTCGTAGAGACCGCCTTCGGTCGTCTCAACACGACGGAGGGCAACGGTGACCATGTCGCTGCCTGACGCCGCGAGCGCGGCCGAGAAGCGATCGAGGCTGCGAAACCCTCCTGAGCCCAAGATGAGACGGCTGGAAAACGTCCGGTCGGCAATAACGAGATCGTCGGCCATCTCAACCTCCCGCCGTCGCGCGGACGACTTCGACCGTGGAGCCGTCAGTCAGGGTAGTGCTCGCCCAGTCGCGACGGCGCACGACGCGGCCATCTACGGCCGCGGCGATTCCACACTCAGCCGGCGTGACGCCAAACAGCGCCGCGGCGTCGGCGACGGTGCTGCTTTCCGACAACGAATGAGTTGTTCCGTTGATGGACACCTTCACGCTCATGTCGCCTCCGCGAATCGTTCTGGTGTGAAGTACTCGACCATGTCGCCAGAGGGCCTGCCGGCGACCGTATCTACCACCGCGTCGGCGATGACCGGACTCAGGAGGATCCCGTGGCGGAAAGCTCCCGTCGCCCAGATCAACCCGGTGTGCGTTTCGCGTCCTACTGCCGGCAGGCCGTCGGGCGTCGCTGGGCGAAGTCCCGCCGCGGCCTCCCGCAGTTCAAGCTCTCGTAGCTCGGGGACGAGCCTGCTGGCCTCATCGAGCAGACGCAGCACGGCGCCGGCCGTAACACGGGTGTCGGAGGCTTCTTCGACCGTTCCGCCGATGACCACCTCGCCATGTGGACGCGGCGCCACGTATGCGTCTGCGGACCGGACTACGTGCCGTACCGGAAGCTCTATGCCTTCCCGGACCTGGAGCCGCAGGATCTGACCCTTCACCGGTCGTAGAGGGACCCGTGACGCGATTCGCGCCCCGGACCATCCCGCAGCGAGCACCACGTGCTCAGACCTGATCTCATCGCCAGGCTCGGTGACGACGCCGACCGCCCGGCCTTCCGCGAAAACGAGCTTCCGCGCAGCTTGTGCCACGACCGTGACGCCGCCTGTTTCGCAAGCTGCCCGGAGTGCCGGGAGTGCCTGCCGGGGGTCTACCTGATGCTCCTGGTTCATGAGGAAGCCTCCGGCGACGTCCGGGCCGAGGCCGGGCTCGAGCCGTCGCAGGTCTGTACCGGTCTTCCACTCGGGTACGGAATCCAACCTCCCGATGGTGCGCCCGTGCTCTCGAAGCGGTGCGATCTGCTCCGGGCGTCCGGCGACGAGGAGTGTGCCCGTTGGGGCGAAGCCCACATCCTGATCCGCGTCCGTCGCGAGCTGTCTGGCGATCTCCGGCCATTGCCTGGACGCGGCGACCATCAGCTGATGCATCGCACCATCACGATGTTCCGCCTCGGACCACGGGCCGGGCATTCCGGCCGCGACCCGGCCGGCCGGTGGTCGCCCGTCATCGAGCATGGTCACGCTCGCCCCGTCTCGTGCGAGGCGCCATGCCGTCATAAGCCCAACGGGGCCGGCTCCGATGATCACGACGTCGTTCACGCTATTGCTCGGGAAGGAACTCCGCAGTGACCGCATCGCCGATCTCGACGGGCTCGGTGAGCAGCCCCTCAGCGCGCATCCAGTCGGCGTAGCTCGCCCACGCGGCGGGGTTCACCGTGAGGATCGGCTCGTCCTCCGGGGCCAAGAGCGGGACCGTGTCCTTGATCTGTGAGGCCACCAGCTCGGCGTTGAGGTCCACGTTCGCGGCCAACACCGCTTTCGTGGCGAGATCCTGGTCGTCGCGAGCCGTGATCGCTCCTTCCTTGAGAGCCGAAAGGACCTTCCGGATCAGCTCGGGATTCTCTGCGCGAACGGCGTCGCTGGTCACCAAGACCAACTCGTCGTAGTCCGGCACACCGTTTTGCTCGAGACGGAAGACGTCGACATCCACACCCTTGTCCTTGATCTCTGGCACCTCGATGTTCCAGTAGGCGCCGATCAAGGCATCAACTCGGCCGCTCGCGATCGCCGGGCCGAGGGTGAACCCCACGTTGGCGATCTTCACTTTGCTCGGGTCACCGCCATCGGCTCTAACGACGGTCTCCAGCAGCGCCTTGTCGGAGGGTAGGCCGGTCGCTCCGACGGTTTTGCCTTCAAGGTCTCGCGGGCGGGCGATTCCGCGATCACTCCGTACGATGACGCTATTCAGCGGATGGGTCACCACGGCGCCAACCGCTGTCACGGGCACGCCTTGTGAGCGAGCCAGAAGCACCTCGGGCTGATAGGAGATGGCGAACTCCGCATTGCCATTGCCGACCTGCTTGAGCGCTGCCGCCGCGTCGCTGGGAACGGTAAGCGCGACGTCCAGTCCAGCGTCGGTGAAGTGACCCGCCTCCTGGGCCGCGAAGAGGCTCGCGTGGTCGGCGTTCGCGAACCAGTCGAGAATGATCTCGGCGGACTGCAGGTCCGTCGGGGCGGGCTCCTGGTCCCCGCCGCATGCCGCGGTAGTCAGCATGACGAGCGCAAACACGGCACCGAGTAGTCGGCGGGTCCAATGATTCATCTGCGGATGCTTCTCCTTTGGCGTTTGACCGCGCGATGGCGATAGGGCAATAGCAGTCGCTCAGCGAGCGAGATAAGGGCGAAGTAGGCGAGGCCGATGGCCGCGAGCCACGCCACGGCGGCGAAGGTGACCACGGTCTCGAATTGACCGGTGGTCAATTCGGAGAGGAAGCCAAGACCCCGGTCCGTGCCGATGTACTCGGCGACGACCGCGCCGGTGACGGCGAAGACGGCGGCAAGCTTGAGACCCGAAAGCAGGGAGGGAAGGGCCGCCGGAAAAGTCACGTGGCGCCAAATCCAGGTGCGGGATGCGCCCGGTGTCGATCAGATGACGATCCGTCGAGCGAAAGGTGTCCACGCCAATGACGACGATTGGGAAGAAGCAGAAGATCGCCGCCACCAGCACCTGAGCGGTGCCGAAACCAACCCAGACTCCCAGCAGCGGGGCCACCGCCAGGATCGGCACCGTCTGACTCGCCACCACCCATGGATAGACCGCCCGCTCGGTTGTTCGCGAAGCCGTAATCGCGATGGCGAGCAGCACTCCCGCGGTGACTGCCAGCCCCAAGCCGATCAGTGATTCGGCGATGGTGGCTTGGGCGTGAAACCACAATCGTCCGCGATCACTCCAGAGCACCTCCGCGATATCCGAGGGTGCCGGAAGGAGCCAGACCGGAGGAGTGGTGATCACGACCCACAGCTCCCAGAGCGCGAGCCCCAACGCCGGAAGAGCGAGTGCGATCAGGACGTCGCGAATACGAAGCAGACGAGGTGCCCCCCGACGTGTGACAGCTGCCAGTGGCGCGGACTCAGCGGTGCTCAAGCGAACGCCCCCGAGGCAAACAGGTGCTCCATCAGTTCCCGCTTGTACGCAGCGAACTCGGGATAAGTGGTCATTTCCGGCGTTCGAGGCCGTGGGAGATCGGTTGAGACCTGGGCGATGATTCGGCCAGGCCGATTCGAGCTGACGAGCACCCGGTCGGCGAGCAGGAGCGCCTCGTCGAGATCGTGAGTCACGAGCACAACGGTCGGCTCGTGTCGTCGCCAGGCTTCTGAGACGAACCGCTGCAAGTGTGTTCGAGTGAAAGCGTCAAGGGCGCCGAACGGCTCGTCCAATAGCCAGTACCGAGCACCGCCAAGTACCGCGCGGGCGAGAGCAACACGTTGGCGCATGCCTCCAGAGAGCGCGTGTGGGTAGTGGTCTTCGAAGCCGCGAAGGCCAAACTCCTCAAGGACGGCCATTGCCTGCTGCTGCCCCGCTTCGCTGTTAGACCCGGCCATCGCCGGACCTGCCGCGACGTTCTCGAGAACCGTCCTCCACGGGAGGAGCGCATCACTTTGAGGCATGAGCGTCAGCTGCCCAAGGCGATCGCCTGAGCCGCCCACCAAAACCTCGCCGTGATCAGGTTCCTCGAGGCCCGCGAGGATGTTCAGAAGGGTCGACTTACCGCAGCCGGACGGCCCGATGAGCGCGACGAACTCTCCGCCCTCGATGACGAAGTCCATTCGCTCCAAGACCCTCAGCGGTTCCCCGTCGCCGGTCCGTGAAAAGCCCACACCTCGGCAGGTGATCTGAGCGGAGCTAGACACGATGGGTATAGCCACCCGGGCCGAGGTGCACGGAGTCTCCACCTCTCACGGCCGTAACGCCCGAGCCTTCACCGAAGCGCCCAACAACCGCCGCACCGGGGACGGCCCGCAATGTGGCCGCGACCTTCGTGGGATCAACGGCGGCCAAGAGTCGGTAGTCCTCACCAGCCGTCGCCGCAAACGCGTCCGCGGACCTGCCCATTGCCGCAGCCACATCCGCCACACCTTCAGCGATGGGCAGCGACTCGAGCTCGACGGTCGCGGCGCAGCCGGAGGCTTCAGCCAGACGACCGGCGTCGATGATCAGACCATCCGAGCAGTCCATGACGGCGCTCGCCCCTTCGGCTCTCAGGGCACGCGAGGCCGCGAACTCCGGCGTGGGTCGCGCGTGTGCCTGCCGGAGGGGGTCGAGGACATCGCTTGAGAAGTACCTGGCGGCGTCTGGCTGTTCCAGAAGGAGCCGTCCCGCCTCAGAGGCCCCCAACGGGCCGGTCACGAGCAGCTGGTCGCCCGGCGTTGCTCCCGCGCGGATTAGAGGAGCCTTATCCTCCGCGAGTCGACCAACGGCGGTCACGGCGATCACCAGAAGGTCGCCTTGGCTCAGATCTCCGCCGGCGATCGTGACCCCGGTGCCGGCGGCAAGTTCGTCCATTCCCTCGTAGAAGGCCTCGATGTCGAGAGCCTTCGGACCGGGAAGCACGAGGCCGACCAAAGCGGCGACCGGCTCAGCGCCCATGGCTGCGATGTCCGAGAGGTTGACCGCGAGGGCCTTCCAGCCGAGGTCTCCGCTGTCGGCGGGTTGCCGAAAGTGCACCCCGTCGACCAGAAGGTCGTGTGCCAGCACCACCGAACCGTCGGGATCCAGCACGGCTGCGTCGTCGCCAATACCCAGCGAGGTGCCGGGCCGCAGGGTGGCTGCGTTGGTGATTTGAGTGATGATTGAGGCCTCAGACACGGCCACGTCCCTCTCGCTGGCATTACCCAGATCAGGTTCAGAGGGTCGAGGCTGATTGCCTCCTCTCAGCCGCCCGTGGCAGCTCCCCTAGGTTGTTAGCGACGCTACCAGGTTGCCTGACGTCGATACCCTCATGCCGTGGACAGCCTGAAGTCGTTCTGGGACGCGGTTGTCGCCTTTGGCGATGCCATCGGATCGGTAGCGCTGATCCCGCTACTCATCGGCCTGGCGTTTCATCTTCTGGGGATGTTCCTGCGCGCCGTTGCCTGGCGGAACATCATTGCGGCGGCACTCCCGGGCCGCGAAGTACGGGCCAAGCCGGTCATTGGGGCCCTTTTCGCCGGGATCGGCCTGAACGGCATCGTGCCGGCTCGCGGGGGAGACATCCTCAAGCTCTTTCTGGTCCACACCCGGGTTCCGGGTTCGACCTACCCGATGCTCATCTCGTCTCTGGTGCCGGAGACGCTCTTCAACACCATCATGGCGCTTCTGCTCCTGTTGTGGGCGTGGCAGCTGGGCGTCCTGCCTTCTGTCCCCGAGCTTCCCGGGATCTCCGCGTTCGAGCTGTCGTTGGCGGCGCAATACCCCGAGGCCACAGGGATCCTGATCATCCTCGTCGTTGCGGCACTCGCTGCGACCGCCATCATCCAGCGCCCACGCTTGGAGAGAGTTTGGAACGACCTCGCGGACGGCCTCAGGATCTTCCGGGATCCGAGACGGTATCTCCGGACCGTCGTGACGTATCAAGCCGCCGCGTGGACCACTCGCGTGGTGTCTGCCTGGTTCTTCCTCGACGCCTTTGGAATTGACGCGAGTGTGCGCAACGCCTTGATCGTGGTGATGGTGCAGGGCATCTCGTCCGCGCTCCCATTCACACCCGGCGGCCTAGGGCCGAAACAGGCGCTTCTCGTGGTGCTGTTCAGCGGGGATGCCCCAAGTTCCACCGTGCTCGCCTTCAGCGTCGGTATGGAGGTCGTGCTGATCGCTTTCCAGTTCGTGATCGGGCTGCTCGCCGCCGCCTCAATGCTGAAGGGCTTCCGGATTCGAGAAGCGCTCTCTGAGGCGCGCCGCCAGCGTCGGGACGCCGAGAGTGGGGCTCAGCCGTAGCCGACGGCAACGCGCTGCAACGTCTCACCAGGAGAGACTCCCTGCGAGGCGTCGCTTTCGGTCGGTGGGGGAGGGGAGGTTGTTGCGTGAGATGGCACGGTCGAGGACTACTGAAAAGCCCGCTCAGGCCCGAAAATCGCCCAGATGCTGTTCCGCACCGCCACGATTCTGGCCCTCGTCCTGGCGGCCCTTTTCACAGGCCTTGCCACCGAGCGCGCCTCTGCTGCCGTACGTGTCGCCGCAGGCGACACCCTCAGCGCGATCGCGGCGGAGAACGGCACCACGGTAAAGGCGCTCGCTTCAGTCAACGGCATCAAGAACCCGAACCTGGTTCGGGTAGGACAGAGCTTGAAGTTGCCCGGCAGGGCTTCCGCCAAGTCGCCGAAGCCGGTCGTACGCCGCTACACGGTGGCTGAGGGCGACACCCTCAGTGCTATCGCCGCGCGCCACGGCACCTCCCTCTCCGCCTTGGCATCCCGCAATGGCATCAAGAACCTGAACATCGTCGTGCTGGGCACGAGCTTGAAGATCCCCGGTACGGCGGCCGCCAAGACGGCATCGTCGTCACCCCGTCGCTACCGGGTACGCGCCGGTGACAGCGTCGCCAAGATCGCCGCCCGCTTTGGAACCACGTCGCGCGCGATCGTCGTGGCCAACCGGATCAAGAACCCGAACGTGATCGTGACCGGGCGGATTCTCAGAGTTCCGCGCGCCGACGCCGCGCCGAAGGCGCTGCCGAGCGCGACCAGCACGGAGATCGCCACGGTCAAGCGGAGTGGCACGGCTAGCGTGCCCAAGGCCGAGGTGCGTCGCCTGATCGACAAGCATTCCGCCAAGCATGGTGTGGACTCCGGCCTGACGCGGGCGATCGCCTGGCAGGAGAGCGGTTTCCAGCAGACCGTCGTATCGCATACGGGAGCCGTCGGGGTCATGCAGCTGATGCCCGAGACCGCCCAGTGGATCGGTCAGGATTTGTTGGGTCGAAAGTTGGATCCCGGCAACGTTAATGACAACGTCGAAGGCGGCGTCGCGTTCGTGAAGTGGCTCAACTCCCGCGCGCAAACGCGAGAAGAGGCGATCGCCGGCTACTACCAGGGGTTGCGTTCGGTCCGCACCCGCGGGCTCTACGACGACACCCAGCAGTACGTCCGGAGCGTCGTGGCTCTTACGGGCACGGTCTAGTTCGGCGTCTCACGTAAGATCCCCGGCGAGGGGGTGGGCACGTGCGCTGGAGAAGGCTGCCCAAGAGCCAGGGACAGGTTGAGGACCGTCGGGGACAGCCCGGTAGCGGGGGTGGAGGCGGGCGTATGCCGCTTCCCGGCAAGGGTGTCGGCGGAGGCCTCGGCATCCTCGGGGTCATCATCGTCGTGGTCATCGGCGCGTGCCTCGGTGGGCAGAACCCGCTGAGCGGCGGTAGCGGAGGGGGTTTTGACGGCTTCGGCCTGGAGCCCATTCCCGCAGCCCCCGAAGCCACACAAAACGAGGCGATCGATGACCCGCCCGACGCGGCTGGCCAGTTTGTCGGGGCGGTATCCGGTGACATCCAGCGGCTCTGGACCCGCCAGTTCCGCGCGGCCGGTCTTGAGTATCGACCCACGCAGATCGTGCTGTTCACACGCTCCACACGGGGTGGGTGCGGGCCAGCATCCGCGGCAACAGGGCCGTTCTACTGCACCCGGGATCGTCAGATCTACATTGACCTCGGCTTCTTCAACCAGCTATCTCAGCGCTTCGGGGCGCCCGGTGACTTCGCCCAGGCCTACGTGATTGCCCACGAATATGGTCACCACGTCCAGAACCTGCTCGGTATCAGCCGTCGAGTTCGGGAAAGCTCCACCCGTTCGAACCAGAACGAGCTCTCGGTGCGCACCGAGCTTCAGGCGGATTGTTTCGCCGGAGTCTGGGCCCACTCGGCGTATCAGGACAACCTGCTCGAGCCCGGAGACATCGAAGAAGGCATTGGGGCCGCGGAGGCCGTTGGGGACGACCGCATTCAGGCTACGACTACCGGGCGGGTAAACCCGGAGAGTTGGACTCACGGTTCGGCGGATCAGCGCCGCGAGTGGTTCCTCCAGGGTTTCGAATCGGGCGACCCCAACAGCTGCGACACCTTCTCGGACGACATCTAGATCGATAGCCATGCCTCGGGAGCTCGTGAGTTGGAAAGCCGGCGTGGGAGTTCCCGACCTTCTTGAAGGCGCGGTCCGCCTGCAAACCCAGGGCGCGGTCTGGTTGTGGTGCGACCAAGCCCCCTTCCTGCTGACCGATAACCCCAACCTCCTGGGCCCCGTCACCGCGGTTGTCGATGACCTGAGCGCCCTCGAGCCCGGGGAGGCCGTCGCGGTATGCGTTAGCGGCCCTCGCCACGCCAGCGCTCACGCGCCTGCGGGCAGGCGGCGAGGCACGTTCGCGGACCTCGAATTGGAACACGAGCAGGTCGACAAACTCTGTCGCAGGCTTGGGCCCGCGACGATTCGCGATCTTGCCCACCGCTTAGCCGGGCTCGGTCCGGGCCTCACGCCCTCAGGCGACGATGTCTTGACGGGCTATCTGTTGACCCGCTGCGCGGATGGCGACAACCGCGAGGAGGCCCAAGTCATCCTGGAAGCGATGGGCGCCCGCAGCGGTGAGCCTGCGTTGAGCCTCGGGCGGTGGGCTGCGCGTGGGGAGAGCTTCGTGCTTGTCCTGAAGGCACGCGACGCACTTTTCGGCGCCGAGTCGCCTCAAGCGATCAGCGATCTCGAGAGGCTGGGTAGCCAGACGGGCCGAGCCCTCATTGCGGGCATGGCCGCCGGCCTACAGGAGCGGTAGCGTTCCGCTATGGCACTAAGCTCGCCCGCCGGAACACCCTGGCTGCCTGAGGACTGGTTCATGCCGGAACCCGGCACCCGGCTCCGTCAGATCGTCGCGTCTGGCGCCTTCGTAGTGCAGCGGCGCGAGGGCCTCGGCGCGGGTGCCGCCCGGCTCACTCGTCACACCGAGGCAATCTTGACGACGTTCACGTTGGTCCGCTACGAGGAGCGCCCCGAGATCGGCATGAGCTGCCACGTGGTCCATCTGCTCGATGACGCAGACGGCGGCGAGTACATCGTGGAATGTGGACTGATGGGCCCGGGGCTGCCCCGGGATGCGTTCGAGGTGGCCGAACCCCGCTAGCGCGAGCTGTAGCCCTTGACGCCCGACGCCGCGTTGACGAAGCGGCGCTTGATCGCCCAAGGCACGACAGACCACACGGGAACGAAGATGCCGCGCCAGAACACCCCGGCCGCCGGATACGGTGCCGTTCCGCCGTTCGCCTTTACCGATCGCTTCATCGACGCCTCGAACAAGGCCTGCTCAGTCGCCGAGCGCATCTTGCTGTTGAAGGTGGGGTGGACGGCTCGCTTGGTCGCCAGAGCGCCCGGGCGGATACCCGGCGTTCCCGCCTTCGAGACGGCATCGGCCACCGCGACATCGCCTGCCTTTCGCCCCGTGGAGCCCGGTGGGGCCGGGGGCGCCGCGGGCATGCCGCCATCACCGAAGATCGAGACCTTGTCGTAGCCGAAGTAGTCCTTGACGGATTCGGGGATCTCCTGATCGCTCACAGCGCGGCCAATCCGTTCTGAGCGGCGATGGACATGGGCTCATAGAGCGCCCCGATGGGCGGTGAGTAGACATTCTCCATCCAGGCGATGTCTTCCAACGTCGTGCCTTTCTTCAAGGCGAACGCCAGGAAGTCCGCGCGTTCTTTCACGCCTTCGCCGCCGACCATCTGGGCGCCGATCAGCTTGCCGGTACCGGGCTCGGCGAGGAGCTTCACATGCACCTGCTGGACTCCCGGGAAGTACCGAGCGCGACTGATGCCCTGAGCCTTGCCGACGACGTAGGGAATACCGAGTGCCGTGGCCAGGTGCTCGCCGAAGCTCGCCCCACCGATCTGCACGGTGCCTCCCACCATGCCCCAAGGAATGAAGACGGGGTTGTAGGTCCGATTGCCACCGCCGGCACTCGCACCGGCGACTCGTCCTTGCTGCATCGCATGAGCGCCGGTCAGGCCCTGCACGGCGACGTGCGTGTAGCCCTGCGGTACCTCCACGCAGTCGCCGGCCGCGTAGACGTTGGGGATCGAGGTCTCCATGCGCTCATTGACGACAATGCCACCGGTGGAGCCGATCTTCACGCCAAGCGTCCGGGCCAGTTCGGTGTCCGGCTCCTTGTGCGTCGCGATGATGCAGATGTCGCAGTCGACGTCGCCCTGGCTCGTTCCTACCGAGGTGAGCTTTCCGTTCGACCCGTTGAAGCGGGTGAGCTTCGCACCGTAGTGCTGTTGCGCCCCGAGGTCCTCGAGGCTCTTCTGCACAGGCTCGGCGATGTCTTGATCCGCCACTGACGAGAGCAGCCAGGCGGTTTCGTCGACGAGATGAGTCTCGATGCCACGGTGGGCCAGGGCGGCCATCATCTCGACGCCCAGCGGGCTGGCCTCGAGTACGACCGCCTTCTTCACGTTGTTGAGGGTCTCGTTGAGCTCGATCCCGCGCCGAATGTTCTTGACGTAGGTGAGCCCGTCGAGCTCATTGCCCGGCACCTCGGGAAGCTTGTAGTTGAAGCCGCTGGCGATGATCAGCTTGTCCCACTCCAAGACCTCGTCATTGGCTGTCATGGTCTGGTTCGCCAGATCGACATCGCTGACTCGGGTCTCACGACGAAGATCGATGCCCGCCTCGGCGTAGTTCTCTGGCCCCGCGAGGAAGAGGCGCTGGAATTCCGGGATCTCACCGGCGATCACATAGGGAATGCCACACGGGGAGTAGGCGACGTCTTCGAACTCCGTGCAGATCGTCACCTCGGCGTCAGGGTTGGTGCGCTTGGCCATCGAAGCCGCGCTGATGCCTGCCGCTCCGCCGCCGATGACGCAGATCCGTTCAGACATAACACTCCCTGGTGGATGAAGGCATGGCCGAGTATCCCTCTGTCAGGGGTGCCGTGACTAGACCCCTCCTTGAACGCGGTAGCTCAGCTCCGGCGGCTGCGCGAGGGTGTTGGTCACCCAGCAGTAACGCTTCGCGGCCACCACGAGCCGAGTGAGTTCAGACTCCGGCAGGTCGGATCGGACGGAGATCTCGTAGTGGCCGTACCTCAGTTCCTTGCCGGCTCTCAGGGCGGCCACGTCCACCGCCAGCTCACTCATCGCGATGTCGCGCTTCTGAGCGGCGAAGGCCACCGCCATGCAGAAACAGGAAGCGAGGCCGGCCGTCAGCAACTCCGTGGGCATAGGCCCCGCATCCTTGCCGCCGACACTGAGCGGCTCGTCAGCGACCAGGCGATGCCCTCTTCCGGTGATCTGCGTCGTGAAACCGCCCTGCCATTCGGCGGTCCAGATCGTGGGGTCATCGCTCATGCAACCTCCTGGTAGAGCGCCTCGTGCTGGGCCGCCGTGTCGTCCCACGTGTAGCGAGAGGCGGTTTGCTGTCCACCTCTGATGAGACGTCGGCCCAGGTCGGGCTCGTCGAGGATGCGTCCACAGGCGGCCGCGATCCTTCTGCTGTCGCCGACCGGTGCCATGAGGCAGTCCGTCTCAGGCGTGAAGTGCTCATGAAACACCGGTAGGTCGCTGAGGACGACAGGGCAACCACTGGCCATGGCCTCGAGGGCGACGAGGCCGAAACCCTCCCGGGTCGATGGCATCGCCATGACGTCCGCCGCGCGAAACAGCGCCGGCATGGCATCGTCATCGATCCGTCCCATCACGTGCACGTCGGTCTGCTCGGTGAGGGCCTCGCTGACCCGGACGCCAAGACGCTCGGCATCACCGTGCCAGGCCTCTCGATAGTTCGCGTAGTCGAAGAGTGTCTCTCCGCCGGCGATTGCCAGCAGCGCACGGGGTCGTGTGCGCCTGAGCGCCGCAAAAGCGGCGAGGAGATCCCGACTGCCCTTCCGCGGCTCGATGCCACCGACGCTCATGAGGACGGGGCGATCGCCCCAACCGAAGCGCTCTCGGGCCTTGGCGCGTGTCAGATCGGGAGCCGCGAAGCGAGCTGCGTCGATCCCGTTGGGAATGACGGTCGAGTCGACGGCGAACTGCTCCTCGAGGCGCTGAGCCCAGAAGCGCGACACACAGATGCGGTGGTCAACCCGCACGATCGAGGCGCGTTGGCACGCGTCCAGAATCGGGCTTCTGAACTCGTCGACATGGTGCACCGTTCGAACGATCGAGCCCGCTCGGTTCTCAGTGCGCAGGCTGAGCAGTGCGCGTGCGGACAGGCAGTCCTCAGAGTGCTCGATGTCGGCTGGCGCCGTCCCTCGGAGGCCCGCCGCCAGTGTGTCGGCGTACCTCAGGATCCGCGCCTCGACCGTCTCGTTCTCTACTCGTGCCACCGGCACAAGCACCGTCTCGACACCGGGCTCGCGGAAGAAGCCCGCGCCGTCGATGGAGAGAGCCCACAGCTCGACGTCGTGTCCTCGCTTCGCGAGGGCCTCGGCGAGGCTCAGGGCGTGTACGACGCCGCCGCGAGGCTTGGTCGAGTAGGTCAGCAGACGGATGTGCACTCGTGATCAGGTAATGGCGGCCGCGGCGGCACGAGCGGCCAGCGCGTTGCTCGCGGCCGTCGTCACGTCGCCCGCTTGGAGTGCCGCCTCCTGCGCATCCACCGCCTGGGCATCCGCATTCGTACCGAGAACGTGGGCGACTACGGCAACGTCCGGCCGCGCTTGGCGAACGGGAGCGAGCGCCTCGATGAGAACCCCTGCCGGGTCGGGATGGCTGCCGAAGCCCAGGACGACATCAAAAAGCAGTACCGCACGTTCGGGG
>CAMYIK010000060.1 GCA_947258365.1 uncultured Thermoleophilia bacterium
GGAGCTGTTGGCGTCGCAAGCGGGCTGGAGCTCATCGACGCCAATTTCGTGGACAATCTCAGAGACGAGGTCTTCGCGATCGACTGGGCCGATCGCGACGTGCGACTCGGCGTCCTGGGTGTCGGGGTGGTTACCGCGGTCGGCTCCTTAATGCTTCTGATCCGCGAGATAGTTCCGCCACGCCGCGTCGACCCGATGATCGAAGTCGACGTGACCGAGAAGGGGCGGACACGTGTCAATAGGGGCGCGGTGCGCCGCAGTTACGAGCACGCGGCGAGCGAGATCGCCGGTGTCTCCAGGGCGCGGGTCAGGCACCTCGAGATCAACAAGAACGGCGTGGCCGTCGAACTCGAGGCTCGCGTGGACGGGGGCTATCCCGTCGGGCCACTGAGTACCGATGTGCTCACAGAAAGCGCGAAGGCTGTCCATGACAGCTTTCCCGACCGCCCGGGCTCGGTTTACGCCGTCATCGAAATGGCGCACGGTCGCCGTGCACGAAAACGAACGAGGAGGGTGCAGTAATGCTCGACCGGGGAAAGCTCATCGGGATGAGTCTCGGCATGTGGCTTGGATTCATCTGGGTCGTATGGGGCTTCGGTGATGCGTTGCTTGTGGCTCTCGCCGGAGCCATCGGTTACATGGTGGTTCTCGCTGTTACCGGTGAACTGCAAGCGTGGGTCAGGGCGATCGCCGACGCTCGCGACTAAAGCCCCTCGCGATCGGGGGGACCACGATGATGCGATTGTCGACGACGGCAACACCGGAAGTGTCTTTAGCCGCAAGCTGAGCTTGGGCACGCTCGGTTGCGGAGGACACCTCACCTTCAAGCACCACGGTCTCACCCTCGATCGAGACCGGGAGCGACGACGCATCGATCATGGCGCTGCGCCGGAAGGCCATCGAAGATTTCTTTGGACACGTCTCGTCGTGCCGGGGTCCTGCCCACGGCGATGCCGGCGGATATCCGAGCAACACCGCCGGGGCGATGCGCGCACGGCCGCGGGTCGAAGCCAGGGCTGTGCTTTTCCTCCCCGGCCGCCTACGGCATCAGCGGCGCCTTCTCGTTCGACGCGCAGGTCACCGTCTGTTCGGCAGACGTGTGACTCCCCTCCGACCTCGATATCGGCGGTCGCACCAGTTCCCTCCGGTTACCGCGTGCGACTCACCGCCATGAGCCCCCTCGACGGCTGGGCCGCTTCCTGGGACGTGCTCGACCCGGCTCGTCGTCAGCGGAGATCTCGATAACTCGCCTGAGATGCCACGAGTTCGGTGCGCCGGGGAGGGAGAGCGCAGCGAAGTCCGCGAGGCGTTGCGCCTCAGCGGCGGCGGCGTCGCGGTCGGCCGCCGGGAACTGCACTCGGCCGAGGATCGGATCTTGACCCCGGGGAGTTCCCTCACAGATGAAACTGACTTCCCAGAGGAAGCAGGTTTCCGGAGCCACGATCTCTACGCCGTGCTTGGTCTCCGGCATGGCAATGTCAGTTCTCATTGCAGTCCTTCTGTCGTTGCGCGAACAGGACGGCCGAGAGTCCAGTGTTCCTCCGGGCGTCTGAATGACTCCTGAATGGGTCACAGTGCGCCGCGTCAGTGGTTGCGGGACGGGTCGGCCGGCCACGGGTCCCCGAAATGGGCGCTACCGGTGACGTGAGATGCCGACGGAGTTGTTCAGGAGCGATTCATGTCGGCCACGCGAGCATCACGGACCGATCGATTCCACCACGAGGGGGAACATGCTCATCAGCATTGACCGCGACTTGCGCACCTGGATCGGGGGCGAGCTTCTCGTCACCCGACACTCCGAGGCGCTGACCCAGAGTGCGCAAGCGCATCTTCATCGTCAAAGGGTTCGTCTGGCCTTGGACACGATGGGTTTACGCCGCCTTCGGCCCCCAGCCAGCACTATGGAGGACCGCGAGTTGGTCAGCGGCTAGTGGTGGCCCACTGCGCCCGCCAACGTGATTGGCGGGCCCTGACGCTAGTCGCCTGAAGGGCGGAAACCCGGTGTCCGCGGCTCTAGACGTCCGTCGCCGAGTTCATCCCTCGACGGGTCTAACGACGCGGCCTTCCTTGGCCACGAGGGTCTTCTCGATGAATTGGATGATCTGGCCGGCCACATCAACCCCGGACGCTCCTTCAATGCCCTCCAGTCCGGGCGACGAATTCACTTCCAGAACCACCGGCCCGTGGTTCGAGCGCATCAGGTCGACTCCCGCGACGCCGAGGCGCATCGTTTTCGCCGCGCGGACCGCCAGCGCCCGCTCCTCGGGCCTGAGGCGAACGCTTCGCGTGCTTCCCCCTTGATGGACGTTCGAGCGAAACTCCCCCTCTGCCGCTTGGCGCTCCATCGAGGCGACGACGCGGCCGCCCACCACGAATGCCCGAATATCCGATCCACCGGCTTCCTTGATGAACTCCTGGACGAGAATGTTGGCGTCCAAGCCGCGGAACGCCTCGATCACCGACTCCGCCGCCTTCCTGGTCTCGGCAAGGACGACGCCCTTCCCCTGGGTTCCCTCCAGGAGTTTGATGACCAGCGGCGCACCATTGACCATGTCAATTACGCCGTCGATGTCTTTGGTCGAGTGCGCGAACCCGGTCACCGGTAATCCGATACCGGCACGCGCGAGCAGTTGGAGGGAGCGGAGCTTGTCTCGTGAGCGCTGGATGGCGACAGACTCTGCGACGGAGAAGACACCGGTCATCTCGAACTGCCGCACGACGGCCGTGCCGTAGAAGGTGTTGCTCGCTCCGATACGAGGAATGATCGCGTCGAAGTTCTCGAGCCGTTTCCCTTGGTAGATCACCGCCGGACGATTCGATGCGATGTCCATGTAGCAACGGAGGTAGTCGACAACGCGGGCTTCATACCCCCTGGCCTCAATCGCCTCCACCAGCCGCCGCGTCGAGTAGAGCTTTGGCCCCCGTGAAAGCACCGCGATCTTCATTTCTATCTCCGAGCGGTCGACTGAGAGTTCAGATATGAGCGCCCAGGATCGACGAGAAACCGACGCTTTACGGCAGCCCTGCCGAGCAACATCCTGAAGCCCATGTCACTGCGATCCGTCAGGTTCAGCTCGATCGGGAAGGTCCGACCGCCGATAACAATCGTTGTTTCGATGAAAGGGCGCAACTCCGACGCACCGGACGAGCTGACCACCGGACGGCGGTCGGCGATCGGCGCTGCGGCACGGCGTTTTCCTGTGCCGCTGCGCTGGGCCGGCCGGATCGTAAACCGAACCCAGTCACGGCCGTCGCGGGTGAAGTACTCCAGGTCTGTTGCGTGAAGCGCCGACGTTCGGGCTCCCGTATCGATCTTGGCCTTGATGCGCTCGATGTCGAGATCAGGCAGGCTTACCCACTCGCGCCAGCCAATCGTTGGCTTCACCGTTCGCGTGCGGGCTTTTGCCCGTTCAGGCTTCGATGCCATCGCGGCATCGTAGGGGACCGTGCTGGCGACCGGGTCAACGGCAGGAGCGCAGGTGTCTGACTTACTCAACGGAGCGGGCGGGCTCGTGGTCGGCCAGGTGCCGGTTTCAGCGGGGGAGCGTCGCGATCTAGAGCTTCCGGTCGCGCGGCTCCCGTCGGGAACCCGGATGACCATGCCGGTAACGGCGCTACGGGGGATCGAGGACGGTCCGGGCCTCTGGCTGACGGCCGCTATTCATGGCGATGAGATCGGAGGAACCGAGGTAATCCGGCGAGTGCTTGCTCGACTCGATCCGCGTGCCCTTCGCGGGCACATCCTCGCCGCGCCGATCGTCAACGTTCATGGATTCGCGGAAGGCAGTCGCTACCTGCCGGATCGGCGCGACCTCAACCGATCGTTCCCCGGATCCGCCCGGGGCTCTCTCGCTGCACGTCTTGCCCATCTCGTGATCGAGAACATCGTGGCGCCCTGCTCGTACGGGATCGATCTGCACACGGGCTCGGACGATCGATCGAACCTGCCCCAGATCCGCGCCGACCTCGACGACCCCGAGACCCTCGAGCTCGCGACGGCGTTCGGGGCCGCGGCGATGATTCATGCGCGACTCCGCGACGGCTCACTGAGGGAAGCCGCCTGCCGGAGGGGGTCGACGGTTCTGCTCTATGAGGGCGGGGAAGCGCTCCGATTTGACGAGGCCACCATCGATGTGGCGGTCGAGGGCATCATGCGGACGCTCTCCTATCTGGACATGATCGACCACATCGCGGCGCTGGACAGCGGAGGAAACGGCACGGACACGCCGCTGATTGCCCGTACGACCTCATGGGTGCGAGCGCCGGTGAGCGGCTTGTTGCGCTCGCGCGGGGAGCTCGGCGAGCGTGTTGTTAAAGGCGCCGTCCTTGGCACGGTCGGCGATGCCTTGGGAGCGGATGAGCGGCCTGTGCGCTCGCGATCCAATGGGATGGTCATTGGCCGGGCGGAGAACCCGGTCGTCCATCGAGGTGACGCCCTCTTCAACATCGCCGTCGTGGAACCACAGGCCGGGGCGAGCTTGGAAACCTGAGGGAGCTCCGCAGCGTTGTCTCGGTGGAGAGTGTGTTCAGGAGTCATTCAGATCGGGGTCGGCATTCTGGCTATCGGTACGAGGGGGTGACGACCGCCCCAAACCGAGGGGGTGCCGGGGCGGTCGTGGGTTTCCTCCGGGCGCCGCCCTGGGGATTCCTCGCCCTCTCAACCGACCGGACCCGCGCCGCATCGCGCCCATGCCGGCGTCGGCCCGGTCTCAGTCCTCGGCCAAAGGGCGCCACCCGGGCTGCTTTCAGGAATGGTTCAGGCATTTCGCGCCACCATGTCGCGTCATGGATGACAACCACAACGACTTAGAGGTGGCTATGCCAGCGAGCGCAGTCGCGCCGGGACAGGTATCCGACCCTTGTATCGCTACGGGCACTCGGGCACGGCGAAACGCCGGCGAACTCATCGAGGAGATCAGGGCTCACGGCTACTGGGATGCCGACCAGACCCTCTGGGCCTATTCCGGTGCCCTCGTTGGCGAGATCACGCTCTCGCCTGGTGAGGGACTCGAAGCTCGGAGCTGAATGCCGCAGCCGCTCGGGATCTCCATATGATTCCGTCTAGCGCATGCCCTTCGCCACGGTGTGAAGGCGGTCGGGAGGGTGTCGAAGCTCCCCGGGCAGGCTTCGAACCTGCGACCCTCCGGGTAGCAGCCGCATTCAGCGATCCCAGGATCGGCGGCTCGAATTCCGCATCAGACGCGAGACACGCGCCACAAGGCATCGGCGCGCCGAGAAATCAGCCAATCGACATAGAACGGAGCAGCACCATCATGGGTCCCATTCAGGTCTTCCTCCTCGGCTTTGAGGACTTCCAGGCCACCGGCGGCATCGCCGCGGAGCTGGCCACCCTCAGCGACGCGGGCACGATTCGGGTGATCGACGCCCGCCTTCTGCTCAAGGACAGCGCAGACAGCGTCACGGCCATGCGGGCAAGCGATCTTGGCGAGACCGAGCGTGAAGACCTGCGCGCGGCGGCAGGCGCCCTGATAGGCATGGGCGCGGGAGCGGTGCTCGAGGGCGAGGAGGGCGCTGCGGCCGGGCTGGTGCTCGGCGCCGACGCTGCGCTAGCCGTGGGCGAGATCGGGCTGAGCGAGGCCGAGATCGGTGAGCTGGCCGCCGAGCTCGATGTGGGCGAGGCCCTTCTGCTGCTGGTGATCGAGAATGTCTGGGCGGCTGGGCTCGCTGGCGCTCTGCGCGAGGCCGGGATCGTGTTTGCCCAGCAGGACTACCTCACGCCGGAGGGCCTGGTCGCGCTCGGCGCGATGCTGGGGCTGGAGGTGGCGCTCGACAGCTGAGCAGGAGCGAACGGATTTGAGCTGGGCCTATCCGAGGGGTGCCTCGGCCGACCGCCGACGACACGTCCCCCGGGGGACTGAACCGAAGAGAGAGCGGCGCGCCTGACGATCTCCACGCGGTTCCTCTCGGCGCTCGTCCAGACCCGGATGGTCGCGGCGGGGGGCCCAGCACGGTCGGTAGCCGCATGACGAGCGCCCGCAGGCCCGCAGAGAGCGCACGGCCCTCAGAGACCCCCCTGTCGCCCTCGGCGCCTCTCTGGATGCGCAATCTCGGCAGGCGGAGCTGGCGGTTGCTCGGTGCAGGGTGACGCACTCGCCCCCTATCGCCGAGACCTCACCCGACGACTGGCCAGCATCGACGAGGAGGTCGGAGCGATCCGTGCGCTGTCCAGCGACATCAACGACACGATCTGGAGCATGCGCGACTACCAGCAGGAGCTGATCGCCAAGAAGGTGGCCGGATGGGCAGCCATCCTCGCCATCCCCGCGATCCTCACCGGACGGTTCGGAACGAACGTCCCATACCCCGGGGAACGGGCAAGAATGGGGCGTGGGATTGATGGTCGGCTTCATCGTCGCCTTGACGGCCGCCTTCTACGTCAGGTTCCGCAAGAACGGTTGGATCTGATCGGATCCAACCCGGGTGATCTTGATCGGGTCCACATCTACGCGGTGAGCAAGCGCGCGTGAGCGCCGCGCCGCGGGGATTCGATGGGGCCGAGTGGCCCTCTGGGCCGCTCGTGGTCTCGCGGTTGGCCTGATCGGCGCGATCATCGGTGGTCTCGGCGTCGTGTTCATTGGAGCCGCGCAACGCGACGGCCAGCGCGCTCGGTCGGCTCGTCGACGGCACCCGGCGTAGCGAGATTCCAGCTACGGTGGTAGAAGATGGACTCAGCGCATCCCACCCTTGAGGATCTCGAGGCGCTCCTTGCGCTGCGCTCTGACGACGGCGTGCTGTCGATCTACGTCGACGCCGATCCGGCCGAGAAACGCTCCAGCACCCCCGCCTGGCAGATCCGTCTTAAGAACCAACTCCGCGCTCTGCGGTCAAATTCGGGTCTTGGCGCCGATGCGTTGGAGACGGCGCTCTCAGAAGCGGACGCGGCAATCGAGGACGCGGTCTCATCCGGCACCACCGGCCGCACTCGCGTGCTCTTCCACTCACGGGAGATCGTCCGCAGCTTCGGGTTCGGCCTGCCGCTTCGCACGCACGCCGAGTTTGCCGAGCGTGCATTCGTGCGTCCGCTGGTCGTCGCGCTCGATCGCGGCGCGCCCTACGGCGTGGTGATTGCCTCGAAGGCGGGCATACGCATCCTCGAGTCGCGTCTGGGCACCATGGCCGACCTTCAGAACTATGAATTCGAGGACCCGGGCGCCCCGCGCGACAGGCGCGGGCCCGCGGCCGCGAATCCCGCGCGTGGCCAACAGGGTGTTACCCACCTCGAGCGTGTGGAGGCACACGATGAGGAGCAGCGTAAGCGGTTCATGATCGGCCGGATCGATGACGTGCTCGAGCAGGCCGCGAGGCGCGAGTGGGTCGATCTCGTTCTCGCGGGGACGGCCGCCGTGCTGGACGAAGCACTCCAGGCACGGCAGTCGATTCCCGTGCTTCGGCTCGACGCGAATCTCGGCAACCACGCCGAGGCGGAGGTGGGCGAGGCCACCTGGCAGGTGGTCACCGACTCGCGCGACGCGCGACGGGCGTCGCTCGTCCGGTCCTTGATCGAGGGCGTCGATGCGGGTGAGCCGATGGTGGCCGGTGCGATCGCAGCTTCTCTTGCCCTGCTCGAAGGGAGGGTCGCGGTGCTCGCGTTCGACGACGGCCTCGCGCTTTCCGGACGCAGGGACGCGGACGGGGCAATCATCTCTCTCAACGTGGACGCGACGGAGGGGTCTCGAGAGGACCGCGTGATCGACCGTCTCATCGCGCTTGCGCTCTCCACGTCCGCCGAGGTCGTTCCCCTCGATGGCAACCAGGCAGACGGCCTTGCCGAGTATGGGGGAGTGCTGGCCCGGCTGAGGTGGTAGGCGTCAGTCGGTCACTCGGGTCTCCACAGAGCGGCCTCTGTAGTCGTAGCCAACCTCTGCCGGACGGATTCCGGCCGCCCCATCGAGGGTGAAGTCCGGCGCTCGGGCGATTTCGTCCTCGGCCGCGTCAACGATCACCGATCCAAGAGGCCGAGCGCGTTCGGATCTCCCGCTGATGCGGCACGGCGAACGGCTGCGCGTCTGCGTTGAGGACGATGGGCAGGGCTTTTGCCTCGCGCAGTCCACTGATCGTCTCGGCTTAAAGGGACTTCGGGAGCCGGTTGAGCTGGCAGGCGGAGAGATCTCCATTGCCTCTTCCGCCGGCTCGGGAACCGCAGTGACTGTCGATCTGGTTTTGACTGAGGATTCAGGCGCGTGACCTCTAGCGGCGTGGGGCAGATGACGGGGCGAACAGCCCTCGATGTTCGGAGCTACGCAGCGCTACTGCACTGCGGACGCCGCACCGAGCCTCAGTGATTCGAGTGGCCCAACGAGGACAAGCATCGATCTCAGGGTGTCGGTGTGCATCAACCCCGCGTTGGACGACTGGTGCGACACTCGACCGGCCCTCTCCTGATCCCCGCGCAAAGCCTTGGTCTGGGCGTCGTAGAGTCCGTGCTGGACTTTCTCAGTCATCTGGTTTGCATCCACTTCGGGCCTCAAATTCAAACGCTTGGTATCGCCGCAGCTGAGCCTCAAGGCGATCTATTCGCTCCAGTAGTTCGCATGCCAGAATTGCACCGGCGTAGTTGAGTCCGAGATCGCGTCGCAACCGCACCGCGCGGGCTAGGCGGGCTGGGGCGTCGCGCGCGAAGCCGGGCGTTCCGGCGCCCGCACTGGGGATCTCAAGGAGCCCAAGGGCAAACAGCCGACGCACGACGTCGGGATGGAGGCCAGCCTCGCGGGAGAGAGACTGGATCTCGCGAAGCAGGTCGTCCTCTCCTCGATGGCGTTGTAGCGCTGTACTCACTTCCATCCCTTTCGTGCTGAAAAGACCGAGGTCGCGGCGAGCTTCTCGAAGAGCTCTTGTTCGGACCCGTCGAGGCTCTCGGGGACGACAATCGTGATGGTCGCGAACAGGTCTCCGCGCCCCCCGCGCGCGTCCGGGTACCCTTGACCGCGCAGTCGCAAGCGCCGCCCGCTTGAGGACCCCGGGGGAACTTTCATCTTCGCGGTGCCCTCAAGTGTTGGCACCTCGACGTTTGCGCCAAGAGCTGCCTCCCACGGGGCGACGGGCACCTCGATGTGGAGATCACGGCCCTTGAGCTGAAACCGTGGATGAGGGCGAAGCCGCACACGCAGAAAGAGGTCTCCGGACGGGCCTGCGCCACGCCCCTCTCCTCCTTCGCCCGAGAGGCGAATCCGCTGCCCGTCCTGGACGCCGCGGGGAACGCTCACCTGATAGCTGCGTCCATCCTCGAGAGCGACTCTCCGGGAGCCTCCCTTGGCGGCCTCCTCGAGGGTGAGGGTCACGTCCGTGATGTGGTCGCTACCTCGCTGCGAGAAGGCCTCACGGCGTTCGTCCCGGCCCCACGCGCGCCCCCTACCGAAGAGAGCTTCGAAGAAGTCACTGGATGACCCGTCCTCGAAGGCCGTGGTGAAATCGACCCCGGCGTCGCCGAAACCTGGCGCTCCCGACACGTCTTGCCCAGCCTTCCAGTTGGCGCCGAACCTGTCGTAGCGCTCCCGCTTCTCCGGGTCGCGAAGCACCTCGTACGCTTCTGAGATGGCCTTGAAACGATCCTCGGCGCCCTCCTCCTTACTGACGTCGGGATGGTGCTTGCGCGCAAGCTTTCGATATGCCCGGCGGATGTCGTCCTCGGACGCGTCACGCGCAACGCCGAGAGTCTCGTAGTAGTCGCGGAATCCGACTGGCATCAACTCACCGCTCGCGCCACGACGACACGGGCCGGTCGGAGTAGACGGTCGCCCACGCCATAGCCGTAGCGAGCAACCTCGATCACCGTGCCGTCTTCGACGCCTTCGGCGGGCTGAGTGGCCACGACCTCGTGCACCGCCGGATCGAAGTGTTGTCCGACCCGGCCGAGGCTCTGTACTCCTTGCCGAGTGAGGATGCCCGTTACCTGCTCATCGAGGGCGCGGAGACCCTCTCCAAGCTGGGGGTCGGCGTGCTCGCGACCGGCTCGGCTCGCCTGCCGGATGCTGTCGACCACCTCGAGCCAGTCCTGCAAAAGCTTGTCGTGGCCCTCGGCCACCTGACGCGCGATCTGGCTCGCACTGCGCTTGCGATAGTTGTCGAGATCGGCCCGGGCCCGCAGGAAACGGTCCTCAGCGGCCACCCGTTCTGCCTCCGCACTCGCGAGCTGTTCGCGCAAAAGCGCAACCGCCTGTGGATTCGCGGCAGTCTCCTCCTGAGGATCGCTGCCTGTCATTCGCGCGTGAATTCGGCGTCGATGACCTCGTCATCGGCCGCGGGACTGCCGGAATGCTCGCCAGCGCCGCTCCCGGCCATGGCTGGGAGGCCGTGTATGGCCTGCTGGAGATCCGCAGAGAGGGGCCGCACGCGATCCAATCCCGCCTCGTCCTTAATGATCTCGCGCGCATCCGCGATCAGCTGCTCGATTCGGGCCTTTTCGTGAAGCGGCACGCCCTCGCCGAGTTCAGTGAGCTGCTGCTCGGCTTTGTAGGCCAAGCCGTCCAACTCGTTGCGCGCATCGATTTCCTCGCGGCGGCGCTTATCCTCGGCGGAGTGCTGGCTCGCATCGGCCACCATGCGCTCTACCTCGGACTGGTCGAGGTTGGTTGACTCCTCAATCGTCACCCGCTGCTCCGCGCCCGTTGCCTTATCGCGCGCGGAGACGTTGAGAATGCCGTTAGCGTCGATATCGAAGGTGACCTCGACTTGGGGAGTGCCTCGCGGCGCCTGCTTGACGCCCTCTAACCGGAAACGCGCAAGCTGACGGTTATCTGAGGCGAGCTCACGCTCGCCTTGCAGCACGACCACATCTACGGCGGTCTGGTTGTCCTCGGCGGTCGAGAAGGTCTCCGTGCGTTGTGCCGGAATCGTCGTGTTGCGTTCGATTACCTTCGTCATTACCCCGCCAAGGGTCTCGAGGCCCAACGACAATGGGGTCACGTCCAGAAGCACCACATCCTCGACCTCTCCCTTGAGCACTCCTGCCTGTAGGGCGGCCCCGATTGCGACGGCCTCATCGGGGTTCACCGTCATGTTGGGCTCTTTCCCCCCGGTGAGACGGCGAACGAGGTTCTGCACCGCAGGTATGCGCGTTGATCCGCCGACGAGGATGACCTCATCGATGTCGTCTGCGGTGAGCTTCGCGTCCGATAGTGCCTGCTCGACCGGGTCCTTGCAGCGCTCCACCAGCTCCGCTGTGAGTTGATCGAACTTGGCCCGAGTCAATGATGTGTTCAGGTGCTTCGGGCCCGCGGCGTCAGCAGTAACGAACGGCAAGTTGATCTGAGCTTGAGTCGTCGCCGACAACTCGACTTTGGCCCGCTCCGCAACCTCGTAGAGCCGCTGCAGCGCCTGGGGATCGTCGCGCAGATCGATGCCCTGCTCCGACTTGAACTCCTCCGCCAACCAATCCACGATTCGCTTGTCAAAATCATCTCCCCCGAGATGGCCGTCCCCGTTTGTCGCCCGCACCTCGACGACGCCTTCGCCGATATCGAGCAGCGACACATCGAACGTGCCGCCCCCGAGGTCGAACACCAAGACCGTTTCGGGTTCCTTCTTATCCAGGCCGTACGCCAAGGCCGCAGCGGTCGGCTCATTGATGATTCGAAGGACCTCGAGGCCAGCGATCTCGCCGGCGTCCTTTGTGGCCTGACGCTGCGCATCGTTGAAGTAGGCGGGAACGGTGATGACGGCCTCGGTGACCCTCTCGCCGAGGAACTTCGCCGCATCGTCTGCCAGCTTGCGCAACACTTGGGCGGAGATCTCCTCAGGTGCGTAGGCCTTCCCCCGAATCTCGAATCGCACCGCGTCGTTCGGACCGCTCGCTACCGTGTATGAAACGATCTTCGCTTCTTCGTCGACCTCTCCCCATTTCCGGCCGATGAAGCGCTTCGCCGAATAGATGGTCGCCTCTGGATTGAGGACCGCCTGGCGCCGCGCGATCTGACCCACGAGTCGCTGACCGTCGTCAGTGAACGCAACCACAGAAGGAGTGGTGCGGGCCCCTTCGCTATTAGGGAGCACCTCCGCTTGACCTGCCTCCATGACGGCCGCGACCACTGAGTTCGTGGTACCAAGATCAATACCGATTGCCCGTCCCATGCAGCGTTCTCCATTCGTGTCGGCCTGCGCTTCCCGCTATTCCGCCGGACGTTAAGAGCTCGAGCACGCAGGCGACATCCGTAGCTGCCGCGAGTACCTGCTCGGTAGATCTCCACCGTGTCGGGGCCGTGGACAACTCTGGAGCTGACCCACTGTGGCGACACGACGCACACGCGGGTCCCGCATGCGGATAACTACGGAAGTCCGGACGAGCGGCATGCAGAGGTGTCCTGACTCATGTCTCGGCGATCACTGCTCGTCGTGATCATATGGAAGGCGTCGGGTTAGAGAGCGGGCCCAAAGGTGGGCACGACGACGCTCAGCGTCTCCTGCGTTACGAGCATCGTCCCGCACTGAAGCGCGCTGGCCTTCGCACCTCCCTCGTCGCGCACGAGCTTCGCCACACGGCGGCGGCTATCTGGCTCAGTCTTGGCTATCCGATGGAGTACGTCCGCCGGCAGATGGGGCACAGACAGATCGCCACCACGATCAACTCGTATGGCCATCTTGAGCGCACGATGATTCCTGACGCTGCGGCACGCGCAGAGAATGCCGTTCTCGGCACTCCGGAGGAGTCCCGCTACTAGGCCCTGGTGTGTCGCCTTCGGGCGGCCGGATGCGTGCGAGGACCAGGTGGGCCGGTGCCCTGCCGCTCGTTTCGAGAAAGCAATTGGTACCACCGTGGTACCACGGGCCCTTTGAGGTTGAGACTTTCTGAAGTGCAGTAATGGCACTTACAGGGGAAAAGAGCTCCCCGGGCAGGATTCGAACCTGCGACCCTCCGGTTAACAGCCGGATGCTCTGCCGCTGAGCTACCGAGGAATGAACTCCAACAGTATCGACCAATGCGGCTGCGACTCAAGCCGCCGGTGGGGTCAATTGGTGAACGTGCACGATTGGGCCGGATTCGTCCTTTCGCGTGCGGTGCCCGATGTCCTTGGTCGTGACGCTCCATCCTCGTTCGGGAAGCGGCTTGAGAAGGGTTCTCGCGTTTGGGCGTCGCGGGTCGGTGATGATCGCCTTGCCCGACGGCGCCAGGAGTCGGGGCAGCAGCGGCAGGAGCGCCTCACCGTTGCGGTCCTCGTAGAGCACGTCGGCTCCGATGATGAGATCGAAGGGCGCCCTTTCGAAGATCTCTTCGCTTGGGTTGAACCAGTCCATGGGCAGGGTCTGGATCTTGAGCCCGGCCTCTTCGGCGTTGCGACAGACGTGATCAAGGGCCTCGGGGTACCAATCGGTCGCTGTGACGTCCGCTCCCCGGCTCGCGGCTACCAAGGAGGGGAGTCCGAGACCACATCCGAGCTCGAGCACCCTGGATCCCCCAATGTCCAGAAGCGCTAACTCTTCGGCGAGAACGTGCCCGCTCGGCCAGAGCTCGGCCCAATAAGGGAGTCGCTCATCCCTGGCGTACGCCTGCTCATCGATCAGGTCTTCGGCGGATGGGGGGCGCCAAAGTGACCATTCTCGACCAGCGACGACAACTCGAGCCACAATCGAGGGATGGCTATTTGCCGCATTGGTCATTGCTGTGAAATTTGCAGAAGCCCCAATCCGGCGACTGGACGAAAGCCCAGCTAGAAACGGATTTTTGCAATGCGTAGAGTGCGTAAGCCAATGGAACAACAACTTCCTCAGGCGCAGGCCTCCACTCAGCCCTCTCAAGTCGAAGTTACCGTAGACCCAATGCCTCAGGCGATAGAGAAGC
>CAMYIK010000061.1 GCA_947258365.1 uncultured Thermoleophilia bacterium
CCACGGCGGCCGCGCCAACAATCCGCTTGTTCATGAGCTTCATTTCGGTCCTGCCTTGGTGACAGGCGACGGTCATCGGTCGCCCTGATGCGATTGGGGGCAACTACGTGACCACACAGCGGGTCTAGGTCCGCCTAGCCAATTGGCGAGTCTGTCCCGTAATTGGGATGAAGCCGCCTGGAGAGAAGGCGAATTTCTTAGGCCCGCAAGGCGAGGCCTTCTTCATGGAGACGTCGGGCCCGGGCCATGTTTTCGGCGTCAGGGCCATTGCCCTCCAGGCCAGGAACCTCCAGCACGACGGGAAGACCCTGGAGTGCGGGGTGGCCGAGCACACGTCGGAAGCCATCCTTGCCGATCAGGCCGTCGCCGAGGTTCTCGTGCCGATCTCGGTTGCTGCCAAGTTCGGTCTTGCTGTCGTTGAGGTGAAGGCACATCAGGCGGTCGATGCCAACGATGCGATCGAAGTCGTCGAGTACGCGGTCGATACCGCCTTCCTCGTGGATAGCAAAGCCCGAGGCGAACAGGTGCTGCGTGTCGAGGCAGAACCCAAGCCGGTCGGGCGAGCCCACGGCGTCGAACACGTCCTTCAGCTGCTCGAAGGTGCGACCGATGGTGTCGCCTGCGCCTGCGGTGTTCTCCAGGTAGATCTTGGTTGAACCACCGGCCTCGCCGAACGCCTCACTGATGCCCTCACCGATGCGACCCACGGCCTCCTCGTAGGTGCTGCCCTTGGAAGAGCCGACGTGCAAAACGACGCCGGCAAGGCCCAGAGCGTCTCCGATCTCCAAGTGTTGGATCAGACTCTGGATCGAGGTGCGAAAGATATTGCGGGTCTTGCCCTTGCTCTTGGGTCCGGTTTGCACCTCGGCATCAGGCGCACCGAGATTCATCAGATAGAGGCCATGGCTCACCATGGGGCCGAGGTTGTGCTTCGCTGCACCCTCGCGAAAGGCGGCGATTTCCTCGTCTTTGTGCTTGGTGGGCCGCCACGTGCGCGGGTTGTGGGTGAAGACCTGCAGGGTCTCGCACCCGATCGCGACACCTCGCTCGATGGCGTTGCTGATGCCTCCCGATGAGGAGACGTGCGCTCCGAATTTCATGTGGGCCGTGCCCGCCTTCCGTACCTGACTAGGCGTCTCTACCGCACACCGTAAGACCCAACTCTGTCGCAGTTGCGTCCGTCTCGTCTTCGATCTCCTGCAAGCGGGGAGAGATCTCCTCGATCAGGGTGCCAATGGGCTCGCCATCTTCGATACGGGCGATTGCGTCGGTGTTGATCTGGTTCTGCTCTCGCAGCAGCTCGATGACCTCATCGTGCTGGGCGGCGAACTCCTCTGGAGGGCTCAGCTCGTCCAGGTCGTTGGAGAGGGCGTCGATGATCGGAAACGCCCGGGTGAAGGCAGGAACGATGTCCTGGAGCCCTTGAGGGTCGGGGATCTCACCGAGCGCATCAGAGCTGACCTGGCAGAGCTGATCGGCCTGCTCGCGGTACTCATCCGTGGTCAGAGAGTCATCGCTCGAGCCGCAGGCAGCGACTCCGAGTATGGCAAGCAGCGCCACGACAAGTGTGCCGCGGACAAGGGTGCGGGGCAACGGACTCCTTGGGCATTCGTGCGGTCACCGTTGGTGCCACACCGAGCGGGTTCGTGACGATCCTCTCTGCTTTGGCACCGCCAGCGCACTGGACGATCGGCCATCAGTATCCTCGTTGGCCGTGGGAAAGAAGCACCGCCGAAGCATCAAAACCCCGGCCCGTGTCCGGTTTGCGCCGAGTCCGACCGGCAACCTGCACGTGGGGGGCGCCCGCACGGCGCTGTTCAACTGGCTGATCGCGCGCAACACCGGCGGCAGCTACGTGCTGCGCATGGAAGACACCGACCGTGAGCGCTCAACGCCCGAGAGCGAGGCGCAGATCCTGCGCGCTCTGGAGTGGCTCGGCCTGGACTGGGATGAGGGCCCACTTCGCCAGAGCGAGCGAAGTGAGATCTACGAGGCGGCGATCCAGCGGCTTCGCGAGTCCGGCGCCGTCTATCCGGCGTACGAGACCGAAGACGAGCTCGAGGCCATGCGCGAGGCTGCCCGCAAGGACAAGCGAGCGCCCGTGGTGCGCGGTCGCCGCGACTACAGCCAAGACGAGCTCGACGCCTTCGCCGCCGAGGGGCGCGAGCCGGTCTGGCGCTTTGCGGTCCCGTTGCCCGGCGAAACCCTGATCGACGACTACATCCGCGGCGAGGTCCGCTTCGGTCACGACTCCATCGAGGACTTCGTCGTGGCGCGCTCCGATGGCAGCCCGACGTACAACCTCGCGGCTGCCGTCGACGACCTTGAGATGGGCATCACCCACGTCCTGCGTGGTGAGGATCACCTCTCCAACACCCCGAAGCAGATCCTGGTGATGCAGGCGCTCGGCGGTACTCCGCCCGAGTACGTCCACATGCCGCTCATCGCCGGCCCCGACAAGAAGCGGCTCAGTAAGCGCCATGGGGCGGCCTCGACCGAGGATCTTCGCGATGCGGGCTTCATTCCCAAGACCGTCCTGAACTCCCTCGCGTTGCTCGGCTGGAGCTACGACGACAAGACCACGATGTTCACGCCGGACGAGCTGATCGAGAAGTTCGACGTCGCGCGCATCAGCAAGAGCCCCGCGGTCTTCGACATCCAGAAGCTGAACAAGATGAACGGCCGCTACCTGCGTCTGATGAGCGACGACAAGTTCCTCGAGACCCTTTTGGAGTACCTGAGGTTCACCGGCTACCTGGAGCAAAAGGGCGAAGGCGCGGAGCAGATCGCCCGAACCGTCGCCCCGGCCATCAAGCGCAAGATGAGCACGCTTGCCGAGTACGACGAGCTGGCCGGCTGGCTGCATGGGCCGCTCGAGATGGACCCTGAGGCCTGGGCCACCATCGAGCAGGACGTCAAGCACTCCATCCAGGTGATCGGGGCGGGCATGGGCCGTCTGGAGCGCACCGACCCGTGGGACGTCGAGCACATCCGGGAAGATCTCTCCGACGAGTTGCACATCCTTGGCGAGGCCGCCCGGGACTTCCTTGAGCCGCAGCGGGTCGCCATCACCGGTCGGACGATCTCGACGGGCATCTACGAGAGCCTCGCCCTGCTGGGCAAAGAGCAAGCGCTGAAGCGCTACCGCGTAAGCATGGGCCGGCTGGCCGAGTTGTGGGCCGACGCTTAATCGCGGTCTATCCGTCGCGGGCCTTGGTGCTTGGCGGTGCCACGATGCTCGCCCTGTTCGGGATCGCATCGTTGTTTTTCCGGCAGTCCGACGCGGGAAGTGACCAGCTGTCGCTGGTAGGCGGCTTCTTCGCCTATGCGTTTCTCGCCTTCGCCGTAATCGTCGGGTTGATCGCGTGGCGCGGAAAGGGCACCCGCGACGCCCATCGCCTGGCCGAGCGCTTCCTGAACGAGAACGAAACCGTCGCTCGTGTGATCGGAAAGCCTGTTGACGTGCAGATGAGGCCGGCACACACTGAGCAGTCGGAAAACGGCGGGCGCCTCACGATTCTCGCGGAGGTCGACGGTCCGCTGGGTGAGGGTTCTGTCGAGGCCATCGCTGAGAAAGTCGGGGACGAGTGGCGGATCGTCGGCGGGGACCTCGAAGTCGAGGACCAGCACATCGCCCTCGCCGGCGACTAGCCCGGCATCAATGAAGCGCCGACCGAGAGGGCGCTAGAATCTCAACCCACGGGACGTGGCGCAGCTTGGTAGCGCACCTGCTTTGGGAGCAGGGGGTCGTCAGTTCGAATCTGACCGTCCCGACTGAACACTCGGTGAAGATTCGGCAACCGTTTTCCCGCTCTCACCGTAGTTGCCACCAGAAAGTCGAGGGCCTATGAAGGTCACTTCCGCTTTCATGTTGAAGCTGGCAACTGCCCGAGAGAGGTGCGCGATGGCTGCAGATTCCATGGAACACACCGTTGAGAGAGCGATCTCCGACTACCTGGCGGTTTCCCGGGCACGCGACACGTACGCCTCCGTAGATGAGTACGAGCGTGCTGAGGCTCGCGCGTGGGACGTCGTGTCCGAGGCTCTCAAGAGCGCTGGGCAGGGCGACGCCGCCGAGTTCTTCCGGGCGCTTGACCGCGGCTAGCTCGGTTATCGCCCGCTAGATCCGGCGGGCTTCTCTGAGTCGCCGGAGGAAATCCTGCGCTCGCTCGGTTTGCGGGTCGCCGAAGATCTCCTCCGGCGGTCCTTGCTCGTGGACGACTCCTCCGTGCAGGAACGCCACGTTGTCGGCGACTTCCTTGGCGAAGGCCATCTCGTGGGTGGCCAGGATCATGGTCATGCCCTCGCCCGCGAGGCGGCGCACGACCGACAGCACCTCTCCGACCAACTCCGGGTCGAGGGCAGAAGTGACCTCATCAAGTAGGAGCAGCTCTGGCTCCGCGGCCAACGCTCGGCAGATGGCGACACGCTGCTGTTGGCCGCCTGAGAGCTTATTGGGGTAGGAGTCCACCTGATCGCCAAGTCCCAACTGGTTGAGCAGCGTCATCGCTCGCTCATCAGCGTCGGCCTTCTTCATTCCCAGTGCCCGGCGTAGACCCAGGGTCACGTTGTCGATCACCCGCAGGTGCGGGAAGAGGTTGAACGACTGGAAGACGATGCCCATCCGGCGCCGGATGGCGTTCGCGTCGACGCCTCTCGCCGTGATCTCCTGGCCGGCGAAGGTGATCGTTCCCCCGTCGATGGGGTCGAGCAGGTTGATCGTTCGAAGCAAGGTTGACTTGCCGCAGCCGCTCGAGCCGATCAGGCACACGACTTCGTGCTCACCGACGGCCAGGTCGATCCCACGCAGCACGTGCGTGTCGCCGTAGCTCTTTTCGACCTTGTCCAGCCGCACCATTGCCATCAGTAGGTGCCCACCGATCCACGGCGCATGCGGTCGCGTACCGCGTACCAGTCGACTAGCCGAACCAGTGGGATCGAGACGGCGAGAAAGAGCAGCGTCGCCACGACGTACGAGGTGTAGTTGAAGGTGCGGGCGGTGTAGATCTCGGCCTCGCGGACAGCCTCGCGCACTCCCAGGATGCTGAGCAGCGCGACGTCCTTCTGCAGGCTCACGACGGTGTTCATCAGCGCCGGTATGACGTTGCGAAGCGCCTGCGGCAAGATCGCGTAACGCATGGTCTGCCACTGGGTGAGGCCCATGGCTCGGGCCGAGGCGCGCTGGCTCTCTGGCACCGACTCGATGCCCGACCGATAGATCTCCGCGGTGTAGGCCGCGTAGGAAAGCGTCAAGGCCGTGACGCCCCAGAACAGCGCCCCTCCAGGAGTACCCGCGATCTGCAGCGCCGGCACGCCGAAGCCAAGCAACAGCACCAAGAGGATCAGTGGGATGCCTCGCAGCACGTCCACGTAGATCGTGGCCAGCAGACGAACGGGGAAGAAGGCGGGGCCGCGGAAGCTCCTCATCACCGCGATGAGCAGCGCGAAGGTCGGGATCGTCACCATGGAGATGACGAACATCTGCATGTCGAGGATGAACCCGCCGAAGACATCCGGCGCGGAGGCCTTGAAGTCGTCGGGGTTGAAGAACTGGTCGCGTACGCGCGGCCACTCGGGGCTGTTGACGACGACAAGAGCCAGCGCTCCGAAGACCACCACGGTGCTGATGACCGCGATGACTGACGCGCGAAGGCCCTCTTGGTGGCCGAGCCATAGCCAAGAGGGTCTGCGTCGCGATTTGCCTAGCTGCTGATCGCCGTTACCGGTGTCGCCAGTCGGTGTGCTCACGGCGAGTCAGCGTCAGGAACCGGGTCTGCGATTCCCTAGCCGTTGGTGATCGTCGGGATGTTGCCCCCGTCGTTTAGCCACTGCTCCTCGAACTCCGCGAGCGTGCCCTCGTCGCGCAGCGTGTCGAGCGCGGTGTTGACGCACGGAACGATCGGGTTGCCTTCGGCGAACAGCATCCCGAGCTGGTCGGTGACGCCACCCTCGCGGGGAAGCACACCGGCGATCGACGCGTCGTCGAACTCGGCAGCGGTCAGGAAGTACGCCGTGGGCAGATCGGTCACGAACGCGTCGATCTGGCCCGCCGCGAAGGCGGCGTTGACGTCGGCGAAGTCGTCGTAGACGGCGGCCTCAGACGACGGCTTGATGATGTCCTCGATGTAGTTCAGCGAGGTCGAGCCAATCGAGGCGCCGAGCTTCACGTCGGCGAGATCGGCGATCGAGGAGGCACCTTCAGCCTTCGATCCGGCAGCGGTCACGACAGCCTGCTCGTTGTCGTAGTACGAACCGGAAAAGTCCACGACCTCGTCGCGCTCCGGAGTGATCGTGTACTGCTGGATGTTGAGGTCGAAGTTCTTGTCGCCTGGGGCGATCGACTCATCAAAGCCGGCACGCACCCAGTTGACCTGATCAGCGGTGAAGCCCATCTCCTGGGCAACCGCGTAGACCACAGCCGACTCGAAGCCCATTTGGTTTGTCGGGTCGTCATCGACGACGTACGGCGGGAAGGCCGGCTCGCCGGTCGCGGCGGTCAGCTGCCCGTCGTTGACCAGCTGAAGCTGATCGATGGCGCAGCTTGCTGCGTCCCCGGAATCAGCCGATTCGCTGTCTCCGTCGTCATCGTCATCGCCACACGCCGCGGCGAACAACGCCACCGCCAACAACAACAACAGCAGCATCAGCCGAAACGGCAAGCCCTTCAGATTAAGTGTCCGCACTGTTCCCCCCTGGCAGATATTCACGCCTACTAATTGCCGAGGGACACTACCGATCGTCAGGTGCCTGAGGTTCTGTCCATTGCGCGCCTAGAGCTTGGTGAGCGGCGGTGTCCACTCTTGCTTCAGCGCCGTCTCCAAGGCCACCGCGGCATCCGGTGTCTCGGTCACGAGCCATGCCAGCTCGCAGGACTCGATGAACTCGCGTATCTGGTCTAGGTCGTCCCTCGAGGCCTTGTACGCACCAGACGTGATCTCCTGGGCAGCAGCAATGCCGAGGTGCTCCGCCACGTTGCGCCGGAACGCCGAGCTTCCCAACGCGGGCGCCTTCGAGAGGTGTTGCCCCCAGACTCGCGCCCGCAGGTCGTCAGCCTTGCCCACGTAGACGGGGTCGGGGCCCAGGTACCAGGCGTAGGCGCCGGGCTCGGTGGGCACGGTGTGCCGATGAATTGTTGTTGCCCTCCGGCGCGGGCGGCTGTGCATTCGTGGCCAGTACTCGCTCATAGGATCACGCTAGCCGCGGAATGCCTGTACGCCACTGCCCATCCGATGGGTCACTCCGGCGACGACGGAGAGCCGTTTCTGGCGGAGGGGTCTGTGGTCGTGGTCTCTCTCTGCGAGACGCCGGGTAAGTAACCGGCCGCGATCAGGTGACTATTGATTTCTCTGGAAGCTCGAGAGAGGTCAGCTAGCACCTGATCCGCAATGCCGCGCGCTTCGCGGCCCCGTTTCGGTGGGTTGACGGGGTCGCGAGGGGGCCAGTTGCTCAGAAGTCCATTGTCGGGGCAGCCACGTGCGCGAACTCCGAATGGAGCTGAGGACGAATTTTGTGCTCGGAGTCGGCGACGATCTCGCTCAGCTCTGATGGGCGGAGGGACTTGGCGAATAGGAATCCCTGTGCCCGCTCCACGCCTGATGAGTTGACCGTAGCCAGCTGCTCTTGAGTCTCGACTCCTACGGCCACCAACCGTGCGTTTAGGCCGCGGGCGATCTCGGTCACGGCCGAGATCAAGAGGGCTCGCACTGACGGCGCCGTGGCCCGGCTCACGAGCGAGCGGTCGAGCTTCAGCTCATCGATCGTGGTGAACCGGATCATCTCGGTGAGCGACGACCGGCCCGAGCCAAAGTCGTCGATCGACACCTGAACTCCGATCTCATCTAGCTCGAGGAAGACGTTCATTGCGAGCTGCATGTTGCGAGTGATGGCGCTCTCGGGGAGTTCCAGGATGAGCTGGTCGGGAGCCAGGCCGCTGGTCAGGATCGTCTTGCGGACCAGCCCGACGAAGTTCGCATCGCGCAGTTGGGTCTCCGACACGTTCACGGAAACCTGGAGCGGTGGCGCGTCGGGACGCAGTCCGTTCCAAGCAACCATCTGTTCGCAGGCGCTCATCAGCACCTTTTCTCCCAGCGCCCCGACCAGACCGATCTCCTCGGCGACCGGGATGACGCGCTGGGGTCCTGCGGCAGTCAGAATGGGATCATCGAATCGCGCCAGCGCCTCAAGCGCGACGAGGCGGTGTCCGACGGAGGCAACGACGGGCTGGTACTCAACCCGCAGCAGGTCGTCCTTGAGGGTGGAGCGGAGGGCGCCCTCGATGTCGAGGCGATCCATCGCGTCCCTGCGCAGCGCGCCATCGAACGCGCGCTGGCCGGTTCGGGCTTTCTTGGCCGCGTACATCGCAACGTCGGCGTCGCGGAGCAGTTCGTGGCACGTCCGCGGCTCGTCGGCGCTCGACACCGCGATGCCGATGCTCACGTTGACCTCCACCTCGGTGCCCTCGAGCTTCAGAGGCGCGGCCACTGTCGACAGCACGCGCTCGGCCACGTGCTCGGCTTCCTTGCCCTCATTGAGGTTCTTGCAGATCACGACGAACTCGTCGCCGCCGAAGCGCCCAACCACGTCATCCTGCCGGATACTCGCCCGCAGCCGTTTGCCGACCACCTTCAAGAGTTGATCCCCGGCCTGGTGTCCGAGGCTGTCATTGATGACCTTGAAGCGATCCAGGTCGCAGAACAACACCGCGGTCGTGCTGGGCTGCGCGAGCGTCTCCTCTAGCGCTTCCCCAAGGCCGACGCGATTCGGCAGCCCGGTCAGGTCGTCTCGCCGCCGATCCTGCTCGCTACGGAGCAGCGCTTCCCGCGCTCTGTTGGCTCTGCGTTGCGCGGTTCCCAAAAGGCCCAACGTGAGGCTCGCAAGGATTCCCAACACCAACACTACGATCGCGTGGCCGCTGAGACCCGGGCGCTCATGCGACCATACGCTCATCTGCCAGCCCATCTGACCTTGGTCAAAGCTGCTCACAAAGCTATCTGCCGGGGGGTCCTTGGGCTCCTGTCCGTCAAGCGAAAACGCGACGACGTCGCCTGGACGACGGGGAGTCAGCAAGCGCAGATGCGTCTCGAGGCTGGCGAGATCCGCTGTTCTCACCAGCTTCGAGACTCGAATCTGGACCAATAGCCATCCCAACCGCGTGTTGCTCGCCCCGTACCTCACCGGGATGACACCCGTGAGTACGTCGGGGCCCGACGCCACGACACCGGGCTTGTTGAGGAAGACGTTCAGGAGCCCCGCCGCTGCTGGCGATATGCGGGTGTAGCGCTCGCGATCGGTGCGCATCGCCTCGATCAACGGTCCGTCGACACCCGGGATGTTCTTCACGTCGAGTCCGATGGCGCGTTTTTGGCCCGCCAACGTTCGCGAGACGAGCCAGTGGCCGTCCCGCTGTGCCGGGCCAAGCCGGAGATTCACACGTCGACCCGATTCCCGACGCTCCTTGGCGACAAACTCGTTGAGCTGATCGCGACGGACTGGCTGGATGAACACCATCTCTTCCAGCCAGTCCTGGCCGATGACATCGGCCTCTTGCAAATACCGCTCGTAGTTCGATTGGCTCGGGATGCCGGCAACAGCCATGAACGAGGCTACGTCCTTGACTCTTCGAAAAGCCGAGGAAGTCTCGACCTGGGCCGCCGCCGCCACGGCCGACGCATCGCGTGTGAGCACGAGTTCGGCATCTTTCTCATGGCGCACCTGAAGCAGAAAAGCGGCTACCGCCGCTGCCAGAATCCCCGCTACGACAAGGGTCGTGATCATGCCGACCGAACGAAGCGCGGCCATCGCCGCGCGCATCACCCGTCGGGGTGGAGGCATGTCTTCTGAACGCTCCATGTCGTTGGTATCGGCAGGTTCCGAGAATTCCTTTCGGTTTTTTTTCGACGAGGGTCTGCGAAGCCTGGCAGGCGCATGCCGGGGTGCGACGAAACACCCGCCATATGGAGAACGTGGTCGAGCACTCGCAATTCGAACTGGTGCCGCGCGCCGGCTTTCCCTTAGAGGCCGGCGACACGGTGCGCTTTGTGAAGGCGCGCGGCGGTTTCGGCGCCGGTTACTTCCTGGGCTGGACGCGCACGGGGTCGGCGCTGGTGGAGATCCCCGGTCGCGAGACGCCGCTGCGGATCGCGGCTAGCGGGCTACGTCCCAGCAATGATCGCCGCATGGTCGACCGGCGCGGCCGGGTGGAACGCCAGGCCTAACCGGCGACGAGGTGCGGGTACCGCGGCTCCCAGATCGCCGCGTCGACTTGAGCCTCGATCTGATCGTCGTCCATCGGTTCGGTCGAGCCGTCGGCGACAGCCTGCTTCGCGACGGCAATCGCGATCTCTCGGCTGAGGTGTCGCGCATCCTGCAAGGGCGGCAGAAGGCCAAGGCAGGGATCGTCGCTGGAGCAGGGGCTGAGTCGACCGACCGCGTGCGCCGCGGCCATCATCATCGCGTCTGAGACGCGCCGAGCCCCGACCGCTATTGCCCCAAGGCCGAGGCCCGGAAAGACGTACACATTGTTCGCCTGGGCGATGGCGTGCTGGCGGCCGTTGAAGCTCACATCCGGAAACGGGCTTCCGGTCGCAACCAATGCGCGACCGTCGGTCCAGCGGATCAGATCCTCCGGCCGGGCCTCGGCGTGCGACGTCGGATTCGAGAGGGGGAAGATGATCGGGTGCTCGACGTTGGCCGCCATCTGGCGAATCAGTTGTTCGGTAAAGAGCCCACCTACGCCGGAGACGCCGATCAAGGCGGTGGAGCCCATGGCCTCGAGCGCGGTCGGCAGCGGCACCTGTCCATCGGCCGCCCACGCCGCCACGGAGTCGAAAGGCTGAGCAAAGCGCTGCTGGTAGGGGCGAAGGTCGTCCAAACGGTCGTGCAGCAGGCCTCTGCGGTCCACGAGGTGGACGCGGGTCAGCGCCTCCGATTCGGGCATGCCGCCGGCGATCATCGCCGCCACGATCTGGGACGCGATACCGCTGCCCGCGGATCCCGCACCGACGATGCAGACCCGCTGCTGTTCCAGGCGTGAGCCAGCGGCGCGAGCCCCGGCCAGCAGCGCCGCCAACGCGACCGCCGCAGTTCCTTGGATGTCGTCGTTGAAGCTCGGTAGCTCGTCGCGATATCGCGTCAACAGCGTCGTCGCGTGGTGCTGGGCGAAGTCCTCCCATTGCAGGAGGGCGGTGGGGTGGTGGCGCTTGACCGCATCGACGAATGTCGCGACGAACTCGTCATAGTCGGAGCTCGTCACGCGTTCATGGCGCCAACCCATGTAGAGCGGATCGTTCAGGAGGTCCGGGTTGTTGGTGCCCGCGTCCAGGAGCACCGGAAGCGTTCTGGTCGGGTCCACGCCGCCGAAGGCGGTGTAGAGCGAGAGCTTCCCAATGGGGATGCCCATTCCGCCAAGGCCCTGATCGCCGAGTCCGAGAATGCGCTCTCCATCGGTTACGACGATGACATCGACCTGTCGGTCCATCCCCGCCAGGCACCGGTCGATGTGCGCGCGGTCGTGGTAGCTGAGGAAAATCCCATGAGGCCGGCGGTAGATGTGGCTGAACCTCTGGCACGCGGTGCCAACCACGGGCGTATAGACGATCGGCAACAGCTCGACGAGGTTCTGCTGGAGGAAGGTGAAAAAGAGAATCTCGTTGGTGTCCTGAAGCGATCGCAGGAACACATGCTTGGCCAGGTCGTCCGGCTGTGCGTCGAATTCTTCACGGGCGCGCTCGAGCTGGATCTCGACCGTCTCGACTCGACCGGGCAAGAGTCCGTCCAGACCCAGGGCCTGCCGCTCTTCGTGGGTAAAAGCGGTGCCTTTGTTGAGGGCTGCGTCGCTCAGGACGGCACGCCCGCGTTCGCGGATCGCGACGGCGTCCGATGAGTCCTGCATTTGATCCTCTTCCATGCCTGCTGGACCGTATCCGGGCCGGGCTGGCCGATGCGATTGCGCCACGGTTACACGACGTCGAGCCAGACCATCGAAGTGCGGATTTTGCGGCTCTGAGGGATCTCGTGGCGCGAATGTTGGTTGTCTCGAACCGGGCCGGCGTAACTCTGGCGGCCCACCGTCTGTCTGAACAGATGCCATCCCAGGCGAGGGAGGACCTCATGAGCCGTTTGATCGGCCGACTCGTCATCGCCGGCGCCGCGCTGGTTGTCATCGTTATTGCATTCGGTGGGATCGGGGGCCTGATTCCGGGCTTCAACCTGCCGTTCACAACCAACAGCGTCGACCGCAGCCAACCCCCGCTGCTGCGCGAGATCGAGAACATCGGCGAGTACCGTGCCGCGAGCGGGAACTTTCAGGTGATCGTCGACGTCGAGCAGGACACGCGATTCGTGCCCTCCTTCATCAAGGGCGAGCGCACCGTGATGGTCGTGGCAGGCAGTGTCGACGCAGGTGTGAATCTGCGCCGGCTGCCCAAGGATTCGGTGGTGGTAAAGGGGCCGGGCAAGGTCGTCGTGACGCTGCCCCGGGTCGTGCTTTTCCCGCCGCGCGTTGATCCCGAGCGGAGTTCTGTCGCGGGACGTAGCCGTGGTCTGGTCGACCGCGTGTCATCCGTGTTCGGAGACGAACCGAGCAGCGAACGCGAGCTGATGGCTCTTGGCAGCCGCAAGCTCACGACCGCCGCCGCGGCCGCTCCCGATCTGACCCAGCGTGCGAAGAAGAACACGCGGTCGATGATCGCGAGCGTCTTCGAGCAGGCCGGTTACGGGGACGTGACCGTCCGTTTCCGCGAGCCGGTCGTCTAAGGGGCTCCACGACCAACCCACCGCCGGCGGGGCTTCGGCCGCCCAGCGGGGATTAGAGTCGGCGTCGGGCGAGCTGTCGCCGACCGCTCACGACTTTCGTCGGTCGCAGTGGCACCCGTTTATCGATGAGGCGTGAGCCGTGCACGTCGGTTACGCGGAAGGTGTATGGGCCAGCACCGAATCCACCCGCGGCGACGAAGTAGTTGTAGCTCTTGCGCGGGATTGACCGGAAGCGACCGCCACGACGTACTTCCAGCCGTACGACCGGGTTCCGGTTGTTCCGCACCTGGATGGCCGTCCACCACCGGCTGCTGCCTTCCTTGAACCGATAGCGGATCGGTCCTCGGGTGCCGGGGCTGACCAGCTTCCAGCGCACCCTCACGCGACCCTCGATCGGTCGCGCCAGACGCGTGAAAGCGGCCGGGCTCAAATCAACGGCGCCCCTCGGGCACTCGGGGCACAGGTTGGTGACGCGGGCGGTGACAGACCATTTGCCACGCGTCACTCGGGATCGTGCCGCCGCAAAGACGGGCGTTCCCATAGTCGAACGGGTTGAGCGCGGCGTGGAACTTGGGCTGCGGCATCGAGCACGCGCCTTGGGGGCCAGGGGCGTAGAAGGTCGCCCAGCCGGCGCGTGAGGTGGTATCGCGCGGCGCGGCCTCGGCGTGGGGAGCCATGAGGCCGGCGAAGAGACCGGTAATCACCAGCGCCATGGTTATTGCGCGCAAGGCCGGCCGCACGAGCGGGGGTGATGGTTCCGGAGCCACCGCCCCGGACCATAGGCGAGCGGCTATGAGCAACCCATGAGCTGCGTGTGATTCCTGGCTCAGCAGGGCCCACGCTGGGCGACGTTTGCCCATCGGGCACTCGCACTTCCAAAAAACGCCAGCTGGGAAGATGCTCGTTGCGGAGATCCGTAGGGCTGCGAGCCTCTGCGATCACACCATTCGGCGAGTCCTGGAGGATCCGTGGGCCTGATTCATCCGATGTGGGAGCGCA
>CAMYIK010000062.1 GCA_947258365.1 uncultured Thermoleophilia bacterium
AAGACGTCCTCCACCTCATCGATGCCGCCATAGGTGGAGTGATGGTCGTGATCGACGTTCAGGAGGATGGCGACCTCGGGCGAGAGCTTGAGGAGCGAGCGATCACTCTCATCGGCCTCGGCAACGAACCAGGCGCCCGAGCCCCACCGCGCACCGGTCCCGTCGCCGCCCTCAATGGTCGCTCCGACGCAGGCTGACGGGTCATCGAGAGCCGCCACGAGCATGCCTGAGGTGGTGGATTTGCCGTGCGCGCCGGCAACGGCCACACCCCTGCGTGCGGACATCAACTCGGCAAGTAGATCCGCCCGATGGAGCACCGGAAGTCCACGCTCGCGAGCAAGAACGAGCTCGGGATTGTCGTCGGCGATGGCGGTCGAGACGACGACCGCGCCGATATCGTCTCCAAGCTGCCCGGCCACATGCCCGGCCCGGGCCTCGACGCCCAGCGCGCGGAGCGAGTCCAACGTCGGGGACTCCTCACGATCGGATCCGGCGACCCGATACCCGGCGGCCACTGCGAGGCGGGCAAGCCCGCTCATTCCCGCGCCACCGATTCCGATCATGTGAATCGGGCGCGGTTCAGCCGGCAAGCTCGAGTACCGCCTCAGCGATGACCTCCGCCGCCTCGGGGCGACCGATTGCGCGCGCTGACTCGGACATCGCCTCGAGCCGACGAGGGTCTGACAGCAACGCGCCCACCAGTCCTCGGAGCTTCTCCGCGGTGCAGGCGTAGTCGGGCAGGCTCACGGCTGCGCCGGCCTCAGCCATCCATCCTGCGTTCTTGGCCTGATGATCGCCGGTGGCGTGCGGATAGGGCACCAAGATCGCCGGCCTACCGATCGCCGCGATCTCAAAGACCGAGCCCCCGGCGCGAGACACCACCAGATCAGCGGCGGCGATCGCCTCGGGCAGGTTGTCCAGGTACGGCTCGAGCCGATAGCGCGAGCCATGATCGCGGAGTGCCAACTGGGCCGCGGATTCCTCGTAGTTGGCGGGGCCGCAGGAATGGATCACGGTAAATGGAGGTGCGTCGCCAAACGCGCCGATCGCCGCGCGATTGAGGCTCTGTGCACCTTGGCTGCCGCCGACGACTACCACGACGGTCTCATCAGGATCGATGCGGAAAGCCCGCCGTCCGCTGGTCCGTGTGGCCTCACGAACCGCCAGGCTCACAGGCCGGCCAGTGACCATGTAGCGCTCACCGCGCCTGCCTGAGATCGGGAAGGCCAATGCAACTCGCTTGGCGAGCGGTGCGAGGAGGCGGTTCGTGATCCCCAGGTGCGAGTCTGCCTCGGTGATGAGCAACGGACGGCGGGTGAGCCAGGCGGCGAGACCGACCGGCCCGGCGACATAGCCCCCGGCGCCGATCACGACGTCGGCTTTTCGCCGGCGCAGAATCCGCGCGGCCGCGGGAACCGCGAGGGCCGCCTGCGCGGCTGTGACCAGGTTCCGGACGGACAGACGCCGGGCAAAGCCTTTGAGTTGGATCGTGTCGTGCGAATAGCCCTGCTCGAGCACACGCGCAGACGCGCCGGAGCGGCGCACCCCGACGAAACTGACGTCAGCCCCGCGCGCTGACAGCGCTCTTGCGATCGCGAGCGCCGGCACTACGTGCCCGCCCGTTCCGCCGGCGGCGATCAGAACGCGTATCGCTGCCGCCGACGACCCGGAGGCCGGGCGTTGCGGAACGTCTTCCAATGTTGACGAGGATTCCAGTGGATGCGAGCAACACGACGAGACTGTTGCCACCGAATGATACGTAGGGCAGCGGCACGCCGGTGATCGGCAGTAGGCCGAGAACCGCCCCGGCGTTGAAGAAGGCTTGTACCGCGATGAGGGTGGTCAGGCCGGCCGCGACGACCTGAAGGTGCCGATCCCGGGCCGCGAGGGCAATTCGATAGCCGGAAATGACGACGACCACCAGAGCCGCGAGGACGCCGAAGATGCCCAGCACGCCGAGCTCCTCACCAACCGTGGCGAGGATCATGTCGGTCGGCGCCTCTGGCAGGTAGAAGACCTTTTGGAGTCCGTCGCCCAGGCCCACGCCGGTCAGCTTCCCGGAGGCGACCGCCAGCTGCGCCTGCACGCTCTGGAATCCCGCGCCGTCCGGATCGCTCCAAGGATCGAGGAACGTCGTGAGGCGGGCGCGACGATACGGAGCGGCCATGATCGCGAATGTGGCGAGCGCACCGGCACTGGCCGTCACTACGAGCAGATGCGACCCGCGAGCACCGGCGACGGCGAGCATGGCGAGCACGACCACGAAGATCGTCGTGGCGGTACCAAGGTCCGGCTCCGCGAGGACCAAGGCGGACACCGCGGCCGAGATACCGATCAGCGGCACCAGCCCCGCCCCTTTGCGCAACGCTCCCGGGTCGCGAGCGATGGCCTGCGCGAGCCAGAGGATGATCGCGAGCTTCGCGATCTCCGAGGGCTGGATCTGGAACAGCCCGCCGACGGCGATCCAACGAGTGGAACCGTTGGTCGTGGTGCCGAGCCCTGGTACCAGCACGAGCAGCAGGAGCAGGGTCGATACTCCGAGCAGCGGGGTACCGAGCCTCGCCAATCCGGTCGGGGACATGCGCGCGAAGACGAAATATGCCCCGAGCCCCAGCGCCGCGTAGATCGTCTGACGAATCAGGAGATCTGTCGGAGAGCCATTGGACAGCACGGCCGTGGCGCTCGAGGACGAGTAGACCATCACCAGCCCGAACAGCACGAGAGCGAGCACGGCGATGGCCAAGGTGCTCTCTGGTCGGCCCAGGATGGGCGCGACCGCTGATCGTCTTTGTGCCATGCAATGCTGATTTCGGCATGGCGCCTAAGTGCCCTGGGGAGCCCGCAACGAACGTTGCGTCACGCAACGTGCGTGGAAAGTCACGGGGACTCGCCGGTGCGTATAAGGGGTTCCGCCGCAGGGCTCGCCTTTTTGGAGCACGTCCAAATCCATTTGTTGTATGCGCTGGTCACCTGTCGGTCGCGACGAGGCAATAGACCGTTGCGAGCAGTCGTTTGGCTCGAAAGAGGCCTCGAGGGCGCCATCTCGCCATTCCGCGGCGAGATCCCTGTGGTGCTCGGCGAGAGTGAGCGCAAGGTCGCCGAGCGCGCGGCGGCGACCGACGAGACGGCACGGACCATGGGCGAGAAGCTCCACAAGTCGCTGCGAACGATCGAGAATCAACGACGAACACGTACGCGAAGCTCGGTATCAGCGGACGCGACGACCTTTCACGCCTGTTCGACGGCTATGAGCCGTCTGACACAACGGCGCCGTAGCTCGCCGCGAGGCGGCAAAACGCGTCACCGCGCTCCTCGAAGCTGTCGAACTGGTCGAAGCTCGCACAGCCTGGCGCGAGCAAGATGACGTCACCGGCTCGCGCGTCGCGGACGCCGGCCGCGACCGCCGCCTCGAGATTGCCGGCGTGCTCTACGACGATGCCCTCTGCTGTGAGCGACGAGGCCAGATCGTCGGCTGCTTCGCCAATGAGATACGCCGCCTCGACCGCCGAACGGGCGGCGGCGGCGAGATCGTCGAAGGACGTCCCTTTCGCACGTCCGCCCGCGATCAGGCGAACGCCTGAGGGATACGCATCCAGCGCCGCGACCGTCGCCGCGGGGTTGGTTGCTTTCGAGTCGTTGACGAACACGACACCCAGGGCGGTGCCGCACTCCTCCAACCGGTGGCGTACCCCGGGGAAGCTTGCGAGCCCGTCCGCGATGGCTGCTGTCGTGACGCCCACGTGGGCGGCCAGCGCGGCTGCCACCATCATGTTCTGTCGGTTGTGCGCTCCGCGCAGCGTGACATCACTCCAACGGCAGATCTCGCCGTGCTCCGGAAGATGGAGCGCGCCCGCCGCATCCCAGGCCGCCACGTCCGGGCCTGCTGAGGTGTCCACGTGCTGCATCGTCGCCCCACTCGTCCGTGCCGAGGTGCCGTCCGGGGCGATCGCGAGATCCTCGCGATCCATGTTCTCGAAGATCCGAAGCTTGGCATCTCGGTACGCCTCAAGGCTTCCATGCCGGTCGAGGTGGTCCGGCGCGACGTTCAACAGTGCGGCCGCCCGAGGGTGAAAATCGACGATGTCCTCGAGCTGGAAACTCGACGCCTCGATGACGAGCCACTCGCCCTCCGCAATGTCGTCGACCAATCCTGCGACGGGCGTTCCCTGGTTGCCGCAGGCGCGTGCCGCAAGCCCGCCGGTCCGTAGTAGGTGCGCGGTGAGCTCGGTCGTCGTCGTCTTGCCGTTGGTCCCGGTGATGGCGAGCACCGGGTTCTGGGTCGCCCGAGCGGCCAGCTCCACCTCGCTCCACACCGGCACGCCCTCGGCCCGCGCGGCGGCGACGGCCGCTGCCTCGCCCGGCACGCCGGGACTCTTCACGACGAGGTCCACTCCCGGCACGGGGTCCTTCCACGGAGCGCGGACCTCGATGCCGAGGGAGACCAGCTCCGGCGCGGCGCACTCGGCGCTGTCGACCGCGATGACCTCCCAGCCGCGCGACCTCAAGAGCGCGGCAGCGGAGGTGCCCGAGAGGCCGAGCCCCACGACGAGCGCACGGCGACCTCGCCCCTCCAATTCGCTCACAGTGAGAAGTCGCGGAAGAACAGGGTAAACCCGGTGGCTCCGAGGATCCCCGCGATCAACCAGAAACGCACGATGATCGTAGTTTCACTCCAGCCCGCCATCTCGAAGTGATGATGGATGGGCGTCATGAGGAACACCCGGCGCCGGGTCCGCTTGAAGACGACGACCTGGATGATCACCGACAGCGCTTCCACGACGAAGACCCCGCCGATGACGATCAGCAAGATTTCGGTCTGGGTCATGACCGCCAAGGCGGCAATCGCCCCTCCGAGGGCATATGAGCCCACGTCCCCCATGAAGACCTGAGCCGGGAAGGAGTTGAACCACAGGAAGCCCACACAGGCCCCGACCATGGTCGCCGAGAGAATGGCGAGGTCCCGCTGCTCAGCCACGAACGCGATCGCCGTATAGGTCACCAGCGCGGCCGCCGCCGTTCCGGCGGCCAGACCATCGAGCCCGTCGGTCATGTTCACGGCGTTGGCGGAGCCGCTGACGACAAGGTAGACCATGATGAAGTAGAGGAAGGGTCCGATCCCCACAGCCGTGTCGAGCACCGGTATGGCGAGTTCCGTCTCGAGCCCGACCACCTCCACGCCGACCCAGGTCAGCACGGCGGCGACTACGAGCAGCCCCAGCATTCTCAGACGACCCGATAGGCCCAGGGACCGTTTTCGGACCACCTTTGTCCAGTCGTCGACGAATCCGATGGCCCCGCAGGCGAGGGCGACGAACAGCACGAGCATCGCCTCGGTCTTGCGACTGGAGAGGACAATGAACGGCACCGTCGTCGCCAGCAGGATCAGCAGTCCGCCCATCGTGGGCGTGCCTTGCTTCTCGTGATGGGTATCCGGAATCTCCCCCTGCGGGCGGACGAACTGTCCGACCTCGTTGGAGCGAAGCCATCCGATGAAGCGGGGTCCAACGAACAGCATGAGGACCGCGCCGCTGATCATCGCGATCAGGGCACGCGGCAGGAGTGCTTCGATCATCAGTCGAGAACCGCGCCGAGGCGCTCAAGTTCCATCGATCGAGAGCCCTTCAGCAGAATCGTGTCGCCACTGCCGAGATGCTCAGAGATGCCGTCGATGGCCGACTGAACGTCGGCGAAGTGGGCGCTCGCCAGTCCGTTGGCCTCGGCCACGTACCAGCGCGCCCGCTCGCCCACGCCAATCAGGGAGTCGATCCCAAGTTCCACCGCGAGCCGAGCGACCTCCCGGTGATACCGCTCCTCATCGGGCCCAAGCTCCATCATGTCGGCGAGGACCGCCACGCGGCGCGGGCTGCGGCGCGCAAGATCCCTGAGCGCGGCCTCCATGGCCAGCGGGTTGGCGTTGTAGCAATCCTCGATCAGGACTCCGCCACCAGAGAGCGACCGCTCCTGTCCGCGCATCGCCGAAAGGGCGACATCCACCCGCACACCCTCCTGAGGCACGCGGCCGATGGCGCGACAGCATTCCAGTGCCGCGGCGGCGTTGGCCTGCTGCCACGCGATGGGCAGATCCATGTCCAGATTAAGATCCGGTCGCGCACCGAAGCGCCGTACCTCTACGCCCTGGGCCAACGCGGCCACATGAGGATCCAAGAGAGGCTCGTCCTCCGGCACGACGGCAACGCCGCCGCTCGTGAGAGCGGCGATCGCCTCGGCCTTGGCGGCCGCGACGTTCTCGATCGTTCCGAGTAGCTCGAGATGAACCGGCGCGATCGTGGTGATGCAGGCGACCTCAGGCGGAGCGAGTTTCGCGAGTTCCGCGATCTGCCCTGTGCCGCGCATCCCCATCTCGATCACGGCCACCTCGGTGTCGTCTCCGAGATTGAGCAGCGACATCGGTACACCGACCTCGGTGTTCTGATTGCCGCGCGTGCCCTCGGCGCGGACACCCGCGGCCCGCAGCATCGCCAGCAGGATGTCCTTGGTGGTGGTCTTCCCCGTCGAGCCGGTGATGGCGATCACCCGCGCCTCGAGCCGCTCGAGGGCCAGGCGCCCCGCAGCCTGAAGGACGGCGAGTGGATCGTCAGCGACGATCACCGGCTTTCCGAGCGCCTGGGCTTCTCCCTCGATCCACATCCAGGACGGCTCGGCGACCACCGCGGCGGCGGCCCCCGCGCGGAGTGCGTCGATGGCGTACTGGCCGCCATCGGTGGTTTCGCCACGAAGTCCGACGAACAGTGACCCCTCGAGCACCTCTCGCGAATCCACTCCGACGCCGTCGATCTCGGTCGAGGGTGGGCCCACCGGCAAGCGGGCACGCCCTGCCTTCATGATGTCGTTCGCCGTCAGCTTCACGCGCGCTCCCGCCTCAATTCACTGCGCGCCACGTCGCGGTCGTCGAATGGCGTCACGACTCCACCGCGTTCCTGGCCCGACTCGTGCCCCTTGCCCGCAATCACCACAACGTCGCCCTGCCGTGCCCAGCGCAGCGCGCGGGCGATGGCGTCTCGACGATCCTCTTCGACCTCGATGTCGGCCGGGCCGGCCCCGGCGCCGGCAAGAATCTCGGCGATGATCTCATCGGGGTCCTCGCCACGCGGGTTGTCGGATGTCACCACTCCATAGTCCGCGAGGGTCTTGACGGCGCGGCCCATCGGACCTCGCTTGCCGCGATCACGGTCTCCCCCGCAGCCGAAGACCACGCCGAGGCGACCGTCACCGGCAAGCTCGCGCGCCGCACTCAACACGTTCTCGAGCGAGTCCGGCGTGTGGGCGTAGTCCACGAGAACCTGGAAGGGTTGACCACAGTCGATGGGCTCGAGCCTGCCCGCCACGCCGGACACCTTGGCGATGCCGCGTGCCACGTCCGCATGATCCAGCTCCAAGAGCTCCGCCACCGCGATGCAGCCGGCGAGATTGCTCAGGTTGAAACGCGCCCTCAACGGGCTCTCGATATCCAGCGGTCCACGAGGAGTCTGGAAGCGTGCCGAGATCCCGTTGGGGCGTAGCTCAGCACGACCTACCGACACGTCCGCCGGCCCTTCGATGCTGAAGGTCAAGCCCGTTGTTTCGGTGGCAAGACGCCGTCCGAACTCGTCATCCACATTCACCGCAGCAGGCGGGTCGTCGCCCTCGTGCTCCGGCCGCAGAAAAAGCGCCCGCTTAGCGGCGTAGTAGTCATCGAGCGTGGGGTGGTAGTCCAGGTGGTCTCGGGTCAGATTGGTGAACAGTGCCGCCGAGAAGCTGACGCCGGCCGCGCGGCGCTGCATCAGCGCGTGAGAGGAGACCTCCATCACACACGCCGTGTCGCCCGCGTCAACCATCCGTGCGAGCAGGCCCTGAAGCTCGACGCTCTCCGGAGTGGTGTGGCCAACCGGTTCGGTGATACCGCCGACCCTGGCCTCGATCGTGCCGATAAGCCCGCAGGGGTGTCCTGCCTGTTCCAGGATCGACTGCAACACGAAGCTGGTGGTGGTTTTGCCGTTTGTCCCGGTGATGCCCACCGCCTGAAGCCGTGCCGATGGGTGGTCCTTCCATTGGGCGGCAGCCAGAGCCATACCGAGGCGGCTGTCCGGCACGACGACCTGTACGACATCGAGGGCGAGCCTGCGCTCGACGAGGAGCGCCGACGCGCCACGCGACAGCGCATCAGGGGCGAAGTCGTGTCCGTCGGCTGTGACTCCCCGTAAGCAGCAAAACAGCGCGCCGGGCGCCGCCTGGTCGGATCGATAGACGACATCGGCGATCTCGATGTCCGCGTCGCCGACGATCTGTCGCTCGGGGATCCCCGCGGTCAGGGTCGAGAGGATCATCGCGGGCGGCATCCTAGCAACCACCTCTCGGGGCAGCTACGGGGTGATTCCGAGCTTTTGCAGGGAAAAGTTTGCGATCTGCTCAAAGGCCGGGCCGGCGACCTCGCCACCGAAGATGATGCCTGTCGAGGGTTCGTCGACGATCACCGCGATCAGTAGCTGAGGATTGTCGGCGGGCGCGAATCCCACGAAGGACGCGGGGTAGTTCTCCTTGCTGTACCGGCCGGTATCCGGATCGACCTTTTCGGCCGTTCCGGTCTTGCCCGCGACCTTGAAGCCCGCGACGTCAGCGGCCTCGCCGGTGCCGTCCGGACTGACGACCCTTCGCAGGATGCGATCGAGCTGCCGGGCGGTCTTGGCGGACATGATGCGCTCTTTTGGCTTCCGGGTCGGACGAGTGGTACCGACACTCCGCACCAGGTGTGGCTCCACGAGGTAGCCGCCGTTCGCAATCGCCGAGTAGGCGCGTGCCAGCTGCAGAGTCGTGATGCCGACACCCTGGCCGATCGGAACGTTGATGATCGTCGTGCCCGACCAGTCCTCCAGCGGCAGCACCAGCCCCTGGGCCTCGCCGGGGAAATCGACACCGGTCTGTTGACCGAAGCCGAATCGGTCGATCCAGCTCTGGATTCGCGGCGGCTCCAGCTTCTGAGCGATCTTGACCGTGCCCACGTTGCTCGAGCGCTGGAGGATCTCCGCGGCCGACCAATTCACGGCCGGCCGCGGATGGGCCTCACGGAGGGTGCGGTCATAGACGTCGAGTGTCGGCGGGAGGTCGTAGCGCGTCTTCGGCGTCGTCACGCCCTCCTGGAGCGCAGCCGCGAAAGTGATGGCCTTGAAGGTCGAGCCCGGCTCGAAGGTGTCGGTGACGACCCGGTTTCTCATCAGCTCTTGATCGATCGACTCTCGGCTATTGGGGTTGAAGCCGGGAACCGTCGCCATGGCGAGGATGGCTCCGTCCTTTGGCCGCATCACAAGGGCCATGGCGCTCTTGGCTCCGTGCCGCTGGCGGGTCGCGGTGAGCACCCGCTCGGCCTGGTCCTGGATGTCGGCGCGCAGGGTGAGTCGCACCTGGGCACCGGGCTGCGGTGGGCTGTTGTCGATCACCTTCAATGGGCGCCCGAGCGGATCGGTCGCCTCGACGCGAGCGCCCGCCGTGCCCTTCAGGTCCTCGTCGAAATGCTGCTCGAGGCCGGAGAGGCCGTTACCGTCGTTGTCGGTCAGGCCGACCGTCTGCGCCGCAAGGCGGCCGCGAGGCAGCACCCGCCGGTAGGTGTCGCGCAGATGGATGCCGGTGAGATCGAGCTTCTTGACCTGCCGGGCCACCTTGGGATCGACCTCACGGGCGAGCGAGGCATAGCGCGCATTGCCCTCGAGCTTTTCTTCCAGCTCGGTGCGTTGGATCTTGAGGATGGGCGAAAGCTTCTCCGCGACACCGTCGTGATCGTCGATCAGGAACGGGCTGGCCGAGAGGTCGACCGCGAGCTCGTCTCGGGCGAGCACCGTGCCATCGCCGGCGCGGATACTGCCTCGCGGCGCCTCGATGTCGAACGCGGTTCGCTGCTGCCGTAGCGCCTGATCGCCCAACTCGTCGGCACGAACGGTGCCGAGGAAGGCCGCTCGAGCCCCCAGCAGCCCGAACGCGATCACGACGACCAGCGCGAGTACCCGAACGCGGGCGCGGCCCAATCCGAGTGGCGCGGGAGGAGATGCGCGACGGCGCGGGCGGCGGCGCGTGGGACGCTCAGATGGCACGGGCCTGCCCTACCGCCCGGCGCGAGCCGGCGGCACGTCGATGTATTTGACGCCTTCGCTCGGGCTCGGAAGCATGCCGAGGCGCGTTCTCGCGCGGTCCACGACGGCACCGTTGCGCTGGTCGAGTTCCGCTTGCAGGCGGGCCGTCTCGAACTGAGCGTCTCGGGACTGCTGGATGACGACGCTGGTCTCGGTTGCGAGGTTCAGCCGGGCGACGTTGATCCAGACGATCCCGCCGAGCATCAGCGCGATCATCGGAATGACGACGTAGATGGCTTTGACGCCGCGTGCGGGACCGCGACGCGAGCGGGATGACGGCACGGCGCGTGGCCGCGGCCGTGCGCGCTGCCCGCGCCGACGCGCGGGAGCCGGACGCGCGGCACCAGCGCGAGCGCTCATGAGGTAGGTGTCTCCGGGTGACGCCGGACGGCGCGCAACCTGGCTGAGCGCGACCGCGGATTACGGTCAGTCTCTTCCGAGCCGGGCTGGATCGCACGCGATGTGAGCTGCTCGGCCTCGCTGATCGCCGTGTCGCCCCGCACGGGGACTCCGGCCGGGTAGATCTCGCGGCGCACACGGTCGCGCATGAAGCGCTTGACCCGTCGATCCTCCAACGAGTGGAACGAGATCACGGCGAGCCTGCCACCGTCGTTGAGTAGCTCGAACGCCGGGGTCAGCGCGGAATCGAGGCTCTCCAGTTCCGAATTGACCGCGATGCGCAGTGCCTGGAAGACACGCTTTGCGGGGTGACCGGACGCAAAGTTGGCGGGAGCCGGTACGGCGGCCCGGATGGCGTCGACCAACTCACCGGTGGTCTCGATTCCGGCCTCGGCACGACGGCGAACCAACTCGCGCGCGATACGACCCGCGTAGCGCTCCTCGCCGTAGTCCCGAAACCACCGCCGAAGATCGTCTTCGGGGGCATGAGCGACAAGGTCGGCGGCCGATGTCGCGAGGCCAGGGTCCATTCGCATGTCCAAAGGCGCGTCGGTGGCGTAGCTGAAGCCCCGCTCCGGAGCGTCGATCTGCATGGACGAGACACCAAGATCCATCACTACGGCGTCCGCGCGAATGCCCTCGTCGAGCAACTGCGCGAGGACATCGGCAAAGTTTCCGGCGATGAAACGGGTCTGACAGACCACGTCGTCGGCGAAACGACGAAAGTGCTCCGCCGCCACCGGATCGCGGTCAATCGCGATGTACATGCCGTCGGGCCCAAGGCCACCGGCAATGCGGCGGGCGTGCCCACCGGCGCCAAAGGTGCAGTCGACCACGACATCCCCTGCTCGGGGACTCAAGAGGCGCACCACATCCTCAGCGAGGACGGGTTCGTGGTGAGATTCGGCCACGCTACGCCATTCGGCTAACAAGACGCTTTGCACGTTGAGACACCCCCTCCTTGCGCAACTCCGCGAAGCGGGTTGCGAGCTGATCCGGGTTCCACACCTCCAGGTAGTCGCCGGCTCCGACCACCTTTGCCTGACTTTCGACGCCCGCGTGCTCCCGTAGCTCGGGGGGGAGCAACACACGGCCTTGCTTGTCGAGTTCCTGATCGAACGCGCCCGCGAGGAGAAATCGGCTGAGTTCGCGCTGGTCGTCGTCGAGCACGCTCATCTCCCCGAACGTCCGCTGCACCAGCGGACCCCAATCGAGGCGAGGAACGAGCACGAGACATGGATCCAGCCACCAGGCGATCACCACCCCGTCGGCGAATCTGTCTCTGAGGCGCGCGGGGATCGCCAATCGGTGCCGATTGTCGAGGCTGCAGTCGTAGTTCCCGCTGAGTAGCCGACGTTGCATGCGATCCCCACGGTACCCCACATCTCCCCACATGACAAACCATCGGACCCAGATTCGAGGGCGCGAGCCCCCATTCGGACCATGAAACGCGGATTTCACCTCGTGCAACGCGTCGTGCGTCGAACGCCTGTTCGCCGTCCAACCGGGGGCGTACATTTGTTCGCATGCTCAGCACCGCACCCATTCCCCGCAGCGCGCCGCTCCCAGGCATGCCGCAGCTGCGCCTGGTTCCCCCGCCGCGACCGCGGGTTCCGCACCGCACGCGGGCACTCGCCGCCTACTCGGTTGGCCTCTGCCTCGGGCTAATCGCCGTGGCTGCGGCCTTGTTGATCACGAGCCCCGACGCCGCTGCACTGCACGTATTCCTGGCAGCGGGCGCCGCCGCCGTCGCCGTGATGTCGCTGGCACGCACCCGTGCGTACGCGCGGCGAGTGGCACAGATCCGCTATTAGCAGGCAAATGGCGTAGCCAGGAGGATGGGAAAAGCGGCGACGGGTCTACCATCGCCGCCCGTGTCAACCGCCCTGCCCCCTCGCGGAAACCCCCTATCAGCGCCGCTCGCCGCTATCGACATCGGCAGCGACCGCGTTCAGATGCTCGTCGCCCACGTGGAAGACGAAGGCATCGACCCTCTGCTTCGCGCGGCAACCATCACCGGCCTTGCAGACGGTGTGGAACAGACCGGGATGATGGACGAACGGCGCGTCGAACTCACCGCGATGGCGGTAGCTCAAATGGTCGAGGATGCGCGTGAGGCCGGAGCGGTACGACTCTCCGTCGCGTGCACGGAGCCGGTGCGAAGCGTGGTCAACGCCGACGAGCTCCTGGATCGCATTGCGCAGCTCGCGGGCACCCTGCCGCGAGTGTTGAGCGAACTCGACGAAGCACGGCTGAGCTTTCGGGGCATCATGTCCGGTCCGCCCGGTTTGCCCGATGGATTGATCGCCATCGACCCCGGCGTGACTCGCAGCGTGCTGCTCGGGGCTCGGGATCGGCGCCTCTGGTGGTCCACCACTCTTCCCGCGGGCCTGAATCACCTTGCTGAGCGTTTCGAGCTTGGAGATCCTCCCTCGCTTGACGCTCTCTATGAGATCTCGACAGAGGTCGAGCGACTGGCTATTCCACTCGCAGAACGGCATCCGAGCGATTTCGCGGTCGCCTCCGGGCCACTGGCCTCAGCGCTCGGACGTCTCGATGATGACGTGCGTCTCGATGCGCACCGCACGGAGGATCTTTTCGAGACGGTCACAGCCACTCCGGCGGAGGAGATTTGCGAACGCGCCGAAATCGCGTCTGCGAGAGCGGCACTGCTCGGCCCCGTGGCGGCCGTGATCGACGGAGTGCGCCGCGCCTACCGCCTGCAGGCGGTAGAGATCGTCGAAGCGGGCCTGCGCGAAGGGCTACTTCTCGACGCCGCCGGCGCCTGAACACCGCGATTCCCTCAGGTGCCGCAGTCTCGCCCAGCCGGTAACCGGTAGCCTTGCCCATCGCCGCCGGGGGGGCGCGTGAACGAGCTACTGCAAACGACAATCAATGGCCTGGCCAGTGGATCGATTTTCGCACTGGGCGCCGTTGGCTTGTCGTTGGTCTACGGGATTCTGAAGCTCGTCAATTTCGCGCACGGCGACTTCATGACGTTGGGCGGCTACGCCGCCTTTGTGGTCAACGTCTCGGCCGGGATGCCATTGATCGTCGCGGCCCTTGGCGCAGTCGCGGCCGTCGCCGTACTGGGCCTAGCTCTCGAATGGGCGATCTGGCGACCCATGCGCAACCGCGGCGCCGGAATCATGCAGCTGCTGCTCATGACCATCGGGCTGGCGTTCGTGCTGCGCA
>CAMYIK010000063.1 GCA_947258365.1 uncultured Thermoleophilia bacterium
TGCGGGCAGACGCGGCCGCTTCGGCAGCGCGACTACGGTCGTGCAGCGCCGCGTGGTGCGGCGGGTCGCGTTGCGCGCGGTCACCGTGGCGCGATTGCACCGCCGGCCCTGAACGCTGTTCAGTACGCGAACCCTGACGCGCCGGGTGATGGTGCGTCCCGGAGCGAGGCGGGCGACCCTCCACTGGATGGTCCGACCGCGAAGCCGGGAGTTAGCCGGGCGACGGGCGAGGACCAGGCCCTTGGGAAGCAGGTCGTTGATGATCAGGTTCCGAGCGGTGGTCTTGCTCGTGTTCCGGATGCGGATCACGTAATTCGCGATTCGGCCGGCACGAACTGTCCGCGGACCAGCCTTGGAAACCCGCAGGTTGGCGCGCCGCGTGGGCTTTTTCGGGGTTGCCGTGGTGGTCGAGGTCGTCGTCGTGCAGTTCCGGAAGTTCAGCTCCAGGCGGATGGTTGCCGGAGCGAGACGGGCGAACCCGAAGTCCTGCCCGGCGGGGCCACCATCGACCTTCTGGACCTGGACGAGCTCTGCCGTCTGGACCAGGGCCTCGATGGCGAGGGTGCCCGGGGTACCGCTGACCGGCAGGGTTGCCGTGCCGTTGGCGCCGAGGTCGACCGCGACGGAGCTGGAACCGTTGGCGAAGCTACCGGTGCCCGAGACGATGGTCAGCGTGGCGCTTGTGAACGGCGCGCCCGAGACGGTCACCTGGCGGGCGGTGCCGCCGCAGGCCTCGGGGCCGACGGCCGTGAAGGTCGCGGACTGACCCGCGACGCCGATGCCGGCGGTCGAGCCGTTTGCGAGGGCCGTGCCACGCGCTGCCGCGGCGGCGTCAGCCGGAAACACTCCGTCTTCACCGGTGTTGGTGATGGTCCAGACCGCGGTCTGGTGCGCTGAGCCCTCCTGCGCGGCGGTAAGGCCGGCACTTGGCTGAGCCTGTGAAGCGCGAGACGAGAGCATGAGCCAGAGGAGGCGGTCCTCATCGGCGTTACCCAGCGTCGTGCCACCAGGACCCGAGAACGCCAGGTCGGAACCGGACGCGAGGGTCGAGGCACCGTCGCCGGCGCTCTCCTCCAGCTCGACACAATGGCCCTGAACGGCGCCTTGTGTGAACGGCGGCACCTCGGCGCCGGGGTAGGCGATGTTGAAGTTGTAGACGCCATGTCCTGGTTCGGTGCCAGGGTCGACGCTGACGAAGTCGATGTCGGCTGCCTGGCTCGCGGCCCGCGCGGGCTCAGCGATCAACAGTGCGGCGAAGATCGACGCGAGCACTGCAACCCCGACGGCGATGAGTCGCATTGATATGGGGATAGGGGCTGATCCTGCGTGTGGCACTAAGGCCTCCTCAAGTGATTCGTATGCGGGCACGCACGAGGGGGAGGGACCACCCGTGCGCCGATGGCTTGACGGTGACGATTAGAACAGCGTCCGATTATCGTAACTATGCCCTCGGGTATCGGTCTTGTGAGCCGGGCGCAAAGGTTTGTCGCCCACGGCAGCAAACCTACGTGACGGAGTCGGCGAGAATGCGGATATCACCGCGGATCTCGGCGTTTACATCCGGCATTCGGCTAGGTGAGGCGGCTCTCCTGCTGGACGCATGTGGCGCCCCTAACTCACGAATACCAACCGTCTGCTCAGGTCGCTTATTCGGCTACTTGTAGGCGCGGAAGGTCCGAAACATCCAGAACCATGAACGGCGGTCCGGTCCGTTCATGATGAGTTCGCTCAGTACGCGGGATGCGTGAGCGGTAACGCCGGCTCCATGGCCACAAAGAAGCTGATCTACCGCGAGTCCCGCAAGCTCCCGCGGAGGCTGGCCTCTTCGGACCGGATGGAGTCCGAGTGTCTCGCCCTGGAGAAGGTAGTACGACGGGTTGCCGACCGACTCGCCCACCACGACGAGCTGCTCTTCAGGCCAGAAGATTGCCGCTTCCTTCCACCACCACCGCAAGCCGCGACCGGGCAGCGGGATGGACATCAAAGGAGTGCCGGGAACGCGTTCGCGAAACGCCGACACGCCGGTGAGGGCTCCGAGGCTCGCGTCGGCCCAGACATCAACGCCACGCCGCGCCGCGATTGCGAGGGCATCGCGCTGGTGGCGCTTGAGGGTGAGGATCACGCCCGCCGGCGAGCCAAGCTCATCAAGGGAAGCATCCAGCTCATCGACGTCGATGGGATCGACCAGCCACACGTCAGAGCCGACAACCAGAGCATGAGACGAGCGGCCCATGGGCCCCTCTCCGGCAGGGCGCCACGACAGGAAGCGGCTGTCCTGCCGCACGATTTCAAGTGTCGCCACGCCTAGACCGGCAGGCGCTCGCGGGTAGTTCCCTCGGCGGGTTCGTTCGGGGACCGATCCCAGCCGTGCCACCGCTCGATCTCGATCCAGATACTCACGCGAGGCAGCTTGCGGCGGGGATAGGGCTTGCCGACGTAACGCATCGATAGCCGGTCGATGTCGACGCGTTGCTCGTCGGCGACGATCTCGACCACTCGGCCCATGACGCTGATGTGGCGATAGAAGTTCTCCGGATCGACCATCGTCAGGGCGACGCGACCATCACGGCGCATCCACGAGAGCCGAGGGCGGACCTCATCGAGGTTCACGAGGATCCTGGAGCCGTCCCAGTCGTACCAGGTGGCTGTCGTGTGCGGCGATCCATCCGGACGGATCGTGGCGATTACGCAGGTGTTCGGCTGGCGCAAGAACGTGTCGACAGCGGGCGGTACCGGGGCGGCGGGCATGTTACCTCTCGGTTGCGGGTATCTGAGCTGGCCTTTCGATCGACGATCGGAACAGCGACAATCCGCGCGGAGGTACACGAATGACGTGGTTGATCATCATCGGGGTCATCGTGGTGGTGCTCCTTTGGATCATCATCACGGGCCAGATTCAGACGCAACACGCCATTCGGCGTAATTTCCCGCTGGTTGGGAACCTGCGTTACTGGCTCGAGTTCTTTGGCCCCGAACTCCGACAGTACATCGTCACCGCAAATGACGAGGAACGTCCTTTCAGCCGCAATCAACGGCGATGGGTCTACTCCAGCGCCAAGCGGCAGAACAACCAGTTCGGCTTTGGCTCCGACGCGGACATCGAGCGGTCAACGGGGTATCTGATCGTCAAGCCGGCGGCGTTCCCGCATCGGCCAAAGACGCCGCACTTCAGGGACCCGGAACTGCCGAGCGGCAAGGTTCTCGGGGCGGCTGCGGGCCGCGCCAAGGCGTTTCGTCCCGCCTCGATCGTGAACGTCTCGGGTATGAGCTTCGGCAGCCTCGGCGCTCGTGCCGTCGAGGCCATGAATCTCGGCTGCGCGGCCGCCGACTGTCTCCACAACACGGGTGAGGGCGGCCTGTCGCAGTACCACCAACACGGCGGTGAGCTGATCTTCCAGATGGGCACCGGCTACTTCGGCTGCCGCGACGAGGCCGGTCGGTTCGACCTTTCTCGCCTCGCCGTGATGGTCGACGAGAACCCCGTCCGGGCGATCGAGATCAAGCTCAGCCAGGGCGCCAAGCCGGGTCTGGGCGGAATGGTACCGGGCTCCAAGGTCACCGAAGAGGTCGCCGAAGCGCGTGGGGTGCCGGTTGGAAAAGACATCGTGAGTCCATCCACTCACTCGGAGTTCTCGGATGTGGATTCGATGCTGGAGTTCATCGAGCGCGTCGCCGATAGGACGGGTCTGCCGGTGGGTATCAAGGCCGCGATCGGCGAGACGCGTTTCTGGGACGAGCTCTGCCAGAACATCTCGACGACCGGTCGTCAGCCGGACTTCGTAACGATTGACGGCGGTGAGGGCGGCACCGGCGCGGCACCGTTGGTGTTCGCCGATCACGTCGCTTTGCCGTTCTTTCACGCTCAGGCGAGAGTCCACGCGATCTTCGCCAAGCACGGGCTCACCGACCGCGTCGTCTTCATCGGCAGCGGCAAGCTTGGTTTCCCCGAGACGGCCTTGCTCGGCTTCGCGCTTGGCCTGGACATGGTGAATGTGGGTCGCGAGGCGATGATGGCCGTCGGGTGCATCCAGGCGCAGAAGTGCCACACCGGAAAGTGCCCGACCGGTGTCGCCACACACTCGGCGTGGCGTCAGCATGGGTTGCACGTGCCCAGCAAGGCGGAGCGACTTGCGTCGTACGTCGTTGCTCTTCGTCGCGAGTTGCTCACTTTGGCGCACACCTGTGGCGAGGTGCATCCAAGCCTCGTGACGACCGATCACTTCGAGGTCCTCGACGGCAACATGGCGGTGTCCGCCGTCCAGGTCTACGACTACCAGCCGGTCTGGGGGCTCCCCGGGGAGCAGGTCAAGGCGGAGATCGTCGAGATGATGGACCTCATGGGCGAGAGGAAGGTCGTCGCGTGAGCGGTCAGGGGGCAAAGCGCTCGCCGGCCTGGCGGTGGTACGCGCTGGCCGGCGGCATCCTGCTGATCCTGCTCGCGTTGGATCTCTTCGGCGCCGCCTCGCCGTTCGCACCGGGCTGAGAGAGCGCTATATTGTCTATAAATCAGCAACTATTGTGTTTTAGACAATATGAGAACTCAAGCTCCACAGCTGCTGCCGCTATTTCGTTCTGAAGGCCAAGGGCTCCTGTTGGCCCGCATCTATCTGCAGCCAGATCGTGTCGCGCCCCTCGCTGAGCTCGCTCGCGAACTGGGGATCGACGCCGGAGGGGTCACACGGGAGGCTGATCGCCTCGAGGATGCCGGACTGATCCGTTCAGAGCGCATCGGCCGCCAACGTCTTCTCCACGCGAATCACGAGTCACCCTTCTTCGATGAGCTCTACGGTCTCTTGCTCAAAGCCTTTGGCCCCGTCGCCGAACTCGCCCCTGTCCTTGGCGGTGTGGCCGGGGTCCAGCGGGCCGTGATATTCGGCTCGTGGGCCGATCGGTACGCGGGCAACCCCGGACCGGCACCCGCGGATATCGACGTGATGGTGATTGGAACTCCCGAGCGCTCAGAAATTGCTCGAGCGGCCCGGGCGTTGACTGAGCGACTTGGGCGCGAGGTCAACATCACGATCGTCTCAGCCGCCCGATGGGACGAGGCCGCCGATGGCGTGATTCGCCAGGCTCAAAGCGGTGAGCTCATCGAGCTCGAGCTGGGCCACGGCGAGTGAGCCTGGAGTCCATCGACTACCTGATCCTCGCGTCGGCTCATCGAGTCGGTCGAGCCCGACTCGCGCACCGCGAGACAGGAACTCGACGACGCGGCTCGCCATATTCGTAGTGCTCGCTCGATCTCTGAGGCTGACCCCACCGGTGCGTTCGCTCTCGGATACGACGCGATGCGCAAGACCATTTCGGCCCACATGCGATCGACCGGGTCCCGCGTGAAAAATCGGTCCCGGCCACCATCATCGGACAGGTCTCTACGCGCTGGCGGCCCTGAGCCACGCCGAGGTGACGGCAAACGTCGAGGCGTTCGACGATCTACGGCAGCTGCGCAATCAGAGCGAATACGAGGCGCTGATGGTGGAGTTGGATGAGGTCTAGGATCTGTTGAGGCACGCTGAAGCGCTGCTCAAGACCATCGAGGTGGAGATCTCCGAGTGAGTATCTGGATTCAGAGATCCTTGCGGCTGTCCCCGTTTCCTCGAGGGTTTCATCTGGTGACAGGGGAGGTCCTCGGTGCCATCCCCGAGATCGCCGACGTCGGGGTCGGTCTCCTGCACGTGTTCATCCGCCATACCTCCGCGTCGCTTTCCTTGAATGAGAACGCCAGTCCGGATGTGCGACGCGACATGGAGTCTTGGGCCAATGAGATGGCTCCGGAGGACGCGCGCTATTGGACCCACGTCCTCGAGGGCTCAGACGACATGCCGGCCCACGTAAAGGCCAGCATCTTTGGCAACTCTCTGAGCATCCCCGTGGCGAGTGGTCGGCCTGCGCTTGGCACCTGGCAAGGCGTCTATCTCGGTGAGCACCGGGATCGTGCGGGGGCTCGTGAGTTGGTGGTCACCCTCTTCGGGAACGCGACGAACTCGGCTTAACCCTTGCGGCGGTGCATGCAGCTACATGCACCGCCGGGAGCATTTGTACCAGTTACGCGCCGGCTCTGCCCTGGATCATTGGATGTCGCCGTGCGACAACGCTGACAGAGCCTGACTAACGTCCCAACGGGAGCGGCGAAGGCCGATGGTAAGGTCGATCCCAATGCGATCGCGAGTGCGCTTTATCACGGCTATAAGCGTCGCCCTCCTCTTGGGTGGGTGGTTGCTCTACGCGAGCCTCGGCGGAGCACTTGAGACCTACGCCGGACCCGGCGAGGTGCAGTCAGGGAGCACCTACCGGCTCAACGCCCTCGTGGCGAGCGGTGCTCCCGCGGACGCCCCGGAGCGCGCTCAGAGCGCCGAGGGTCTGCGATTCAGCGTGCTCGACAAGGAAGACGGCAAGCCTCTCGAGGTGATCTACCGCGGGAACGTGCCTGACGCGTTCAAGGACGGTCGCGAGATCGTGATCACCGGAGAGCTGAAGAACGGCGTCTTCGAAGCGCAGCGCAACTCGATGGTGACGCTGTGCCCGTCGAAGTTTTCGGACAACCCGTCCGATCACGAGCCGCTCGTCGACATTCCCGACGTCAACGGCACCTGAGGTCATGCTGACATGAGCCTCGTTGGCCGCGCGGCTCTGCTGCTTGCCCTAGCCGCTGCCGTTTACGGGATCTACGCGGCTCTTCGCGCGCGCCAACCCGGACAGGGTTTGTGGCAGCGCAGCGCCGAGGGCGCCGTCTACGGCGTCTTCGGCCTCACGTCGGCCGCGATGGCCACGATGTGGCTCGCGTTGCTCACCGATCAGTTCGAGCTGCGAAACGTCGCCGAGTACACCAGCTCGAGTCTGGACTGGTGGTTCAAGATCAGCGCGTTGTGGGGTAGCCAGGCGGGCTCATTGCTGCTTTGGGCGTGGATCCTCACCGGCTTCTCCGCCGCCGTGGTCTACTTGAACCGCGAGCGCAATCGCGAATTGATGCCCGTTGTGGTTGCGGTGCTGATGGGCATCGCGGTCTTCTTCACCTTCCTGCTCAGTTTCATTAGCAGCCCCTTCGAGACCCTTGCGACGGTCCCCGAGGATGGCCGGGGCCTCAATCCGCTGTTGCAGAACCCCTACATGGTCATTCACCCGCCCCTGCTCTACCTGGGGTACGTGGGCCTTGGTGTGCCGTTCGCGTTCGCGATGGCCGCCCTCGTGGAGAAGCGTCTCGACAACGAGTGGATCTCGAGTGTCCGCACCTGGACGATCTTCGCCTGGGGGTTCCTCGGTATTGGTATCCTGCTCGGCTCTCGCTGGGCCTATGAGGAACTCGGCTGGGGCGGTTACTGGGCCTGGGATCCCGTCGAGAATGCCGCCTTCATGCCGTGGCTCGTGGCCACGGCCTTCCTGCATTCGGTGATGGTGCAAGAGCGGCGCGGCATGCTGCGCATCTGGAACATGTCGTTGATCGTGTTGACCTTCAGCCTGGCGCTGTTCGGCACGTTCCTGACTCGCTCGGGGATCATCGCGTCGGTGCATGCTTTCGGCGAGTCCACTCTCGGCGTCTGGTTCCTCGTTTTCATCGCCGTCGTGATGGGTGGCTCCGTGGCGCTGATCATCGCCCGGTTGCCGTTGCTGCGCTCCTCTCACTCGCTGGAGAGCTTCATCAGCCGCGAGGCGGTCTTCCTCTACAACAACCTGCTTTTGATCGGGCTGGCGTTCGCGGTGTTCTGGGGCACGATCTTCCCGGTCATTTCTGAGACGGCACGCGGCACGCGCATCACCGTCGGGCAGGGGTACTACGACCAAATCGCGATGCCCATCGGCATCGCCCTCCTGATCCTCACCGGTGTCGGGCCTCTGATTCCCTGGCGCAAGGCGTCGCTGGACGCGCTGAGACGCAGATTCTTGATACCGCTCGGCATCACCGCGGTTGCCGCGGTGCTCTTGGCGCTCTTTACGCCGGCCTGGGACAACTGGGCCGCGGGCTTGGTATTCGCCTCGGCGGCATTCGTTTTCTCGTGTATTTCCAGTGAGTACTGGCGCGGAATAAAGGTCCAGCACGCTCTGGGTGGTGTCAGCTGGCCTGGCGCGCTTCTGCGGCTGTTCGCGAAGAACCGGCGCCGCTACGGTGGGTATCTCGTGCATCTCGGGATCGTCGTGTTGTTCATCGGCTTCGCTGGTTCAACGGCATTCACCACCTCTGGCGATCTCGTCCTCAATCAGGGGCAGCGCGGGGAAGTGGCCGGGCTCGAATTCGAATACGAAAGTTCGCTCCGGGAGCGCGATGAGCATCGAGGCACCGTCGGAGTGAACCTGCGCGTGTTCGAGGACGGCGATCAGATCGCGACGATGAAGCCGCGCACGAACTTCTATTTTGCGGACGAACAGCGCTCGACCGAGATCGCCATCAGATCCACTCCTCAGCGCGATATCTACATCGTGCTCGTGGGACTCAGCGAAGGCGGGGTGGCGCGCATCTCAGTGTTCGTAAACCCGCTCGTGATGTGGATTTGGATCGCCGGAGTGATCATCGCGATCGGCACGACCATCGCCGCCTGGCCGCGTCGGCGCAGAGAAGAGCCGGTCACCGCCGACAGGCGCGAAAAGACCGCGGCGGGAAGCTGAGCGATGGTCTTCGTCATCATCTTCATCTCCGCGATGACCTTGGGGACGATCGTCCTCATCTCGTGGCCACTCATCGGGCCCCAGGGTGACGCGGCTCGAGCCGCTTCTCGTACACGGAAGAGCCGTGAGCTCGACGATGCTCTAAATCGCTCCCTCGACGCCATCACCGAAATCGATTTCGACCACCGCGCCGGCCATCTCTCAGACGACGATTTCGCAGAGCTGGACGAGAATGAGCGCGCTCGCGCGCTCGAGCTTCTGCGACGCAAGGATGCCCAGGAGGGCCGCGTCTAGATCCGCTCGCCCGTGACCGCCTGTCATGGGCGATACGGCGATTCTGGCGTTTAAGCAGGTACGATTTTACGCGTGGTGCGCCAGGCAAAGCTCGTGGGGAGCGGATGAAACTGTTGCTATTCGAGCTTGACCGGGTATCCCCTGCCTGCGTAGGCTCATCGCCGCTCAAGCCTCAATGTGCAGAGGGCTTCGGCCGAAGTACTCCGTACGATTGGGCAGGTCTCGACAACCGGGCTGTTGGGGCCACGAAAGGAGTTTCAGGATTCGTTGTGAAAACCTGAATGTGCTGCGCGTACTGCGCGCCAGCAAGACTCGTGCGGCGCTGATTGTCGTCAGCGCGGCGGTACTGGGAGTGGTCGCAGCGCCTGCTGTAGGCGTTGAGGTACCGCTACCTGAACCTCCGACGACCTCCGGGCAGGAGCCACCACCTCCGCCTGTCGAGGCTCCCACGCCACCTGTCCCGGCCCCCACGCTGACGCCTGTCAAGCCGGCGACCCCGGCAAAGGCCTCCAGGGCCCGCTACCGCACTCTTCGACGCGGGAAGAGGGGCGCCGACGTAAAGGCGCTTCAGCGTGCCCTCAAGCGCCGCAAACACCGTATCTCCATCGACGGTGTCTTCGGCAAGAGGACCAAGCTGGCGGTCAGGCGCCAGCAAAAACGACTGAAGTGGCGCGCGAACGGTGTCGCAAACGCCAAGCTCCAGCGCAAGCTAAGGTTGAAGCCTCGTTGGCGGCCCTCGACGAAGAATTCTGCTGGGGCCCGCTACCTCCGAGTCTTTCCGATCGTCTCGGACTACACGTATTGGGACAACTTCGGAGACCCGCGCGCCCAAGGCTCGCACCAAGGAATCGACATCATGGCGCCGAAGGGGACACTGATCGTCGCGCCGGTTGGCGGGACGATTACCCGCCTCAGCCGCGTCGAACAGGGCCTGGGTGGTCTATGGATTTGGCAGCGTGACAGCCGTGGCAACGATTACTACTACGCACATCTGCATTCGATCGTGAAGGGCCTGAAGCCAGGCCAGACGGTCAAAGCCGGTCAGGTCATCGCCACCGTTGGTGAGACCGGAGATGCTCGTGGCACCACCCCCCACCTCCACATGGAGGTCCAGCCGGGTGGCGGCGCCTCGGTCAACTTCTACCGTGACCTCGTTGCCGTCGATTCCAACCGCAAGGCGAGCACCCGCAAATAGATACTCCACCTCGAAAACTTGGACCGTCGGCGATCTCCGTGCTCATCGCCGTCGTCGCGGGACTTGTCGCGGCATTCGTTTTGACCTCCAGTCTTGTCGCCGCCCCTGGCGACTCCGAGCGCAAGTCGGAAGTTGACAAGGAGCTGGCGGAGAGCCAGGACGAACTCAACCATGTGCGCGGCAAAGAGCAGGTGCTCTCAAACGAGGTAGCGGCCTTCTCGAACCGGATTCGTTCGGTGGAGTCCCGGCTCGAGCCGCTCGAGGCGCGCTTGGGGACACTCGAGGCCGAGATCCAACAGCTTCGGGACCGACTGAACGCGCTGACGAGCCGGCTGCTCGTCGAGCGCCAGAAGCTGATCGAGGCAGAAGACGAGCTCGCCAAGCGCCGTGTGCTGCTGGAGCGCCGCCTCAAGGACATCTACGTCCGCGGCGAGCCAGACCCCATCATTGTGTTGCTGCAGACCCGCAGCATCAACGATGCCGCCGAGACCGCCCAGCTCATGGAACTGGCCGTCGATCAGGATCGTGACACCGCCAACGCCGTTCGGGAGTACGCGGCCAGCGTCAAGGCGACCCGCGACAAGATCGCCGAGGTCCGCAAGGACGTCGAGAACAGCGAGGCGCGAGCCACCGCGGCCGCCGAGGAAGTCCGCCTCACAGCCAACGAACTCCGTAAGGAGCGCGAGGGTCTGGCGAAGCTGCAAAACGGCCGCAAGAAGCTGTTGAGCAGCGTCAGCGCGGATCGCGCCGAACTCGAAGCCCACACGGAGGGCCTGGCGGCTGAGTCCGCGGCTTTGTCTGCGAAGATCAATGGCCTTCAGAGCACGGCGCCCACCTCGGGCAGCTCGCCGTCGTCATCCGGATTCATCTGGCCCGTCCAAGGCCCGTTGACCTCGACCTTCGGTCCCCGTTGGGGCCGGATGCATGAAGGCATCGACGTCAGCGGTAGTACGGGTACCGGTATCGCCGCCGCGGCCGGCGGAACGGTGATCATCGCCGGGCCTCAGGGCGGCTACGGGAACCTGGTCGTCGTCGATCACGGTGGTGGCGTCAGCACCGCCTACGCCCACCTCAGTAGCATCGCCGCCGGCGTCGGTCAGGCTGTCGCTCAGGGCAGCGTTGTTGGCGGGCTTGGCAACACGGGTAACTCCACCGGGCCGCATCTGCACTTCGAGGTGCGGGTCAACGGCGCGGCGCAGAACCCGCTCTCCTACCTCTAGCGCTCGCCGACCTCCCGGGCGCGGTTGAGCACCGCGTCGAACATGTCGGGGGTGAGGCGACCCGTGAAGGTGTTCTGCTGACTAGGGTGATACGTCCCGAGCAGCTTCCAGTCTCCAAGCCGCGCCTCGGCGCCATGGCCGAACTTCGGCTTGGGTCGGGGAGGGTTGTCGACGTGGCTTAGGACCGCGTCCCAGCCAATGCCCCCAAGCGCCATGACCACCTTGACGCGGCGAAATAGCGCGAACTCCCGATCCAGATAGGGCGCGCAGTTTTGGCGCTCATCCCTGGTGGGTTTGTTGGCAGGCGGCGCGCACCGCACCGGAGCGGTGACGCGGCAGCCGGTCAGCTCCAGGCCGTCGTCGGCGCTCACCGCCTGGGGCTGGTTGGCAAAGCCTGTGCGATGCAGAGCCGCGAAGAGGAAGTCGCCGCTGCGATCGCCGGTGAACATGCGGCCGGTGCGATTCGCCCCATGGGCGGCGGGGGCGAGGCCGACGATCAACAGCCAAGGATCCGGATCGCCGAAGCTCGGCACCGGGCGCGCCCAGTAGTCCTGATCGGCAAAGGACGCACGCTTTTCCCGCCCGACCTGTTCGCGCCATTCCACGAGGCGTGGGCAAAGACGACAGTTCACGACTTCGTGGTCGATGGCGGCGAGGCTGTCCTCAGGCACCAAGATGCTCCATGAGGAAGTTGACGGAGTCGCTCAGCACTTCGGGATCGTGCTGAAGAGTTGTGTGCCCGCCGCCCATCTTGATGCGCAGATGGACGGGTGAGGGGCTGATCTGCGCGAGCCGAAACGTGCCTTCCCACGGGACGCGATCATCGCCTCGTGCGTGCCAATAGCCTCGCGCGATCCCCGGCTGACGCGCTGCCCGCTCCAAGTCGATCGCGAGCGGCCAATCGCTCTCCAGGAGGTGAGCGAGCCTTCTGGGTTGGGCGGGGCAGATGGCCACGACGGCTCTGGCGGACTCGCGCCGTGCCGCGGCGGCCAGTGCGAGGAAGCCGCCCATAGAGGACCCGCGTAGGCCGATCGCCGAGTGCCCCCGAGCCTCGAGTTCGTCAATACCGGCCAAGACGGCGCCGAGTGCGTGTGGCCCCAGCTGGCCGCCCGTGGCGCCGTGTCCGGGCAGATCGAGCGCGGTCGCCGCCATTCCGCGTCCTGCCACCAGTTCGGCGAAGTCGGCGTGGTTCTCCTTACAGCTGCCGTAGCCGTGGATCACCAGCACGGCGGGCGTGTCTGGCGGCGCCTCCCATGTGACGGCGCTAACGCCGCCCGGGAGCGCGATCTCAGAGGGTGACATCGGCCGCGAGGATACGCAGATTGCGTGCTACCTTCCGCGCGGCATGACCGCCCTTGAGCACGTGCTCCCGCCCTCGGCAGCAATCGAGGACGACCACCTTTTCGTGGGCGGGTGCGACCTCGTCCGGCTCGCTGACGAGCACGGAACTCCACTCGTCGTCTACGACGAGGGACTACTCCGCGCCACGATGCGCTCCTACCGCGATGCCTTCTTGAGCCGCGCGCCAGGGGCAGAGGTGCTCTACGCCAGCAAGGCGTACTTTGGTCTGGCCGTGCTCCGCATGGCCGCCGAGGAGGGATTGTCGGTCGACGTCGCCTCAGGTGGCGAGCTCTATGCCGCCACCACGGCCGGGTTCCCGCCCGAGCGCATCTACATGCACGGAAACAACAAGGACGCACGCGAGATCGACGAGCTGATGGCCGTCGGTGTCGGCACCGTGATCATCGACGGCTTCGACGAGATCGCCCTGGTAGCCGAGCGTGCACGGGCCAACGGCGTGACCCAGCGGGCGCTTGTGCGCGTAACTCCCGGCGTGGAGCCAGACACACACGAGTTCATCTCGACCGGTCAGGTCGACTCGAAGTTCGGGTTCCCCTTGGCGGACGGCCTCGCCGGGCAGGCCGTCGAACAGATTCGCGCGACCGACGGTCTTGAGTTCTCAGGCCTGCACGCCCACATTGGATCTCAGCTGCTCGCCCTCGACGGATTCGCGTCTGCCGCTCAGGTCATGGCGGACTTCGCTCGCCAGATCGGTGGGGAAGTGCCGGTGCTGGATATGGGTGGCGGTCTCGGTATCGCGTACACCCGCGATCAGGTGCCCCCGACCATCGATGCCTACAC
>CAMYIK010000064.1 GCA_947258365.1 uncultured Thermoleophilia bacterium
CATCGAAGCCGAGCCGTGATCCCTGCCCGCCCGCCAACAAGACGAGGCCGACCTTGCCCTCGCCGAGATGCTGCTCGCCGCGTTCGCGAGCCATCTCATCGCGTTGCCGGTCGACCTCGGTCGTCGGCAGCGCGATCGCACCCGCCGGTGCGACGGTGCCGAGCTCGTGGGTCTCGTCTCCGGCTCCGACGAACTGCTCGCAGAGGTCCGCGATCAGGTCGAGGTCGAGCCGCGCGACCTGAGCCGCGAGCGACTGCTGCGACGGGCCGGTGAGACCCGCCAGGTTGTCGGCAAGAGCCGCCTGCCCGGCGGCGCGGCAACGTTCGATCAGCGGGTCAATGGCGGAAGCCACGTACTGCTCCTGGACGACTAGGGGGTAAGTGCAACCTTGATGACGCCCTCGGCACGGTCGTGCATCAGACGGTAGCCGTCAGCGGCGTCGTCCAGGGGCAGGGTGTGCGAGAGAACCGGGGCCGGATCGAGGCGACCGGCCTGGACCTCATCCAGCAATTCAGGGATGTAGCGACCCATCGGAATCAGGCCGCCGGTGATCTGAATGTTGCGCACGAACTGGTCGTACCAGTTGACCTCCGGTGTCTTACCGGCGAAATGGTCAGTACCGAGACAGGCAATCGTGCCGCCGACGCGAACCGTCGCGTGCGCAGTCGCCATCGATGGCGTGTTTGACACACAGTCCACGACGACGTGCGCGCCTTGGCCGCCCGTGAGTTCCGCGACCTGTGCGGCGATCGCTTCCTGGTCGCTGCTGTTGATCGTCGTGGTGGCGCCGAGCTGCGCCGCCACGTCCAACCGGTCCTGGTGGTGACCGATGGCGATGATCTGTTCAGCGTCTTTCGCCGATGCGCCGTGAACGGCGGAGAGGCCAACAGCTCCGTCACCGATCACGACCACCCGCTGGCCGGGCTGGAGATCGGCGCTCACCAGGCCATGCCAGCCAGTGGACATGACGTCGGTCAGCGGCAGCACGGTGGCTTCGTGCTCGGGCGCGGCGAGAGCCTCGGGCATGGGCTTCAGGACGTAGTCCGCGAGCGGCACGCGGGCATATTCGGACTGGCCCCCCTGCACAGCGCCGCCATGGGCCCAGATGCGAGGTGCCCAGCCGAACATCGACATGCTCGAGCAGCCGTACTCATGGCCCTCACCACACTGCTCGCAGTCACCACACGAGACTCCGGCAGAAGACAGGGCCCGGTCTCCGGCTTTGAACTGAGAGACGTCGTCGCCAACGGCCTCGACCGTGCCGATGAACTCGTGGCCGATGCGCTGGCCAGGTTCGAAGCCAAACTCTTCGCCGGATCGGAAGATGTGGAGGTCGGAGCCACAGATGCAGGAGCGAGTGATGCGAATGACCGCATCGGTCGACTGCTCAACGGTTGGTTCCGGGAGATTCTCCACCCGGAGATCTCCATTGCCCTGAAACGTCAAACCCCTCATGTGCTCTCCCCAATACGAGCCGGCCAGCTAGCGCCGCGCACGTTATCGCGGCGCGAGGGCGCCAACGTGGTAGAGCACCATGCTGAGGTTCACGCTTCGAGTAGTCCCACGCGGCTCAGGGCCTGCTCGATCGTCATGGCAAGGCCGACCCAGAACGGTCCGAACTCGCCATACGTGGCGCTGACCGGATCGAAGCGCATCTCGTAGACGATCTCTTTGATGGCGACAGGGTCGTCCGCGAGCAGCGTGACTCCCCACTCCCAGTCGTCGAGCCCGGTGGAGCCGGTGATCAGTTGGAGAATTCGCCCGGCGTATTTTCGCCCCACGGTCGCGTGCCCGCGCATCATCGCCTTGCGTTCCCCAAATGGCAGCTCATACCAGTTGGCACCTGGCGTCCGGGTCTTCGACATCGGGTAGAAGGCGATCAGTCTCTTGTCCGGCAGGTTCGGGTGGAGACGAGCCTCTTGATAGGCGGCCATGCGCTCGCGGAAAGCGCTGAGCGTGCTGTCGATGTCCTCGGCGCCTTCGGCCTCGAGGCGCGCGCGCTCATCGTTCTCGGTGGAGGTGTACTCGCTGAGTTCAGTGAGGGAGAAGAAAGAGTCGACCGCGTCGGCAGGGCCGCTGAGCACACGTTTCGTCAGGCGATCGAGAGCGTCCACGTCCGGGCCAAGGGCCATGAGACCGAAGTCGGCCCGAGCACCGAGTACCGAGAAGGCAATGACTTGGGAGTTTTCGTCCGCGGCGAACTCCGCCACGGCATCGGCGATGTCCTGCCCGCCAGGCTGCCCTCGCCAGGCCCGAAGCAGCAGATGCGTCACTCCCCAGCCCACAGAGGGCTCAACGGCTCCACTCACGGGCGCCAGGCTAGCGGAGCGGTCACACTGGAGGCGATGACCGATCGCCTCCCGGAGTCCGTTTGGGACTATCCCCGTCCGCCCCGCGTCGAAGCGGACGATCGCCGAGTCGAGATCGTTTTCGACGGCCGCACTGTCGTGAGCTCGGCCCGAGCGCTACGCGTCCTGGAGACGAGTCACCCGCCGGCGTTCTACGTACCACGCGCCGATTGCGATCCTGCGATCCTGGTCGACAACGATCGACAGAGCTTCTGCGAGTACAAAGGGTTGGCGAGCTACGTCGACATCGTCGTCGGCGACCGTTCAGCCGAGGCGGCCGGGTGGTTCTACCCGCGCCCTTCTCCGGGCTATGAGGCGCTTCGGGATCACATCGCCTTCTACCCCGGGCGCATGGACCGTTGCGTGGTCGGCGGGCACGAGGTCGCTGCTCAGCCAGGTGACTTCTACGGTGGCTGGATCACCCCTGAGATCACGGGGCCCTTCAAGGGGGCACCCGGAACTCAGGGGTGGTGAGAAGCTCGGTCTAGGCCTTGACGAAGCGGTAGAGCGAGCTGTTGGCGATCACGTAGATCGTGCCGTCGCGGCTCTCGCCAAACGACTTCAGCCCACCGAGGCGGACGCCGAGGCGGCCGGTGTCCTCACGCGCTCCACCTGGTCGCGGCCCGGCGCGCATGGTCCAGACCTTGCCGGTGCAGAAGTCGCCGTAGACGTAGCGGCCGCGAAGCGCAGGCACTCGGGTGCCGCGATAGACGTAACCGCCGGTCACGGAACAGCCTCCGCCACGGCCGTATTCGGCCACGGGCGGGATATGACGGGAACCGCGAAGCGATCCCCCGAAGCGCTGGCGTCCTTCGAAGGCCGCCCAACCGAAGTTGGCGCCACGGCCCTTGCCCTTGGCGCGATAGTCGATCTCCTCGCGGCTGTTCTGGCCGACGTCGCCGATCCAGAGATCGCCGCGTTTCTTGTCGAACGAGAATCGCCACGGATTGCGCAGACCGTAGGAGTAGATCTCAGCGCGGCCGGGCTTGGTACGGAAGGGATTGCTCGTAGGGATGCGGTACTGGCGACTACCGCTCTTGCCGTTGACGTTGTTGCGAAGGAGCTTGCCGAGCAAGCTGTTGACGTTCTGGCCGGAGCCGAGGGGGTCGCCTCCGCTGCCGCCATCGCCGGTAGCGATGTACAAGAAGCCGTCAGGTCCGAAGTTGAGGGCGCCGCCGTTGTGATTCGAGAAGGGCTGCTTGATCGTCAGCAGCCGGCGACCGTTGGTGCGCGCGCGATTCTTGTTGCGACGACGAAACTCGACGACCTGCGTGCTTCCGCCACGGTCGGTGTAGTTGACGTAGAACTTGCCGTTCCGCGCGTACTTCGGATGGAAAGCAAGCCCAAGCAGACCGCGCTCGCCGCCGGAGCTGATCCGGCCGCGCAGGTTCAAGAAGTTGCCCGGCAACAGCTTGCCGCGCTGCAGGATGCGGATGGTGCCGTTCTGATTGACGATGAACAGGCGATTGGACTCGCCGGGCGCGTGGGTGACATAGAGGGCGCTCGGGAGGCCGGCTTTGACGCGCTGGAGCTTGAAGCTCGCCGCGTCCGCCTCGGCGGCGCCACCGGCAAGGCCTGCGCCGAGCGCGAGAAACGCAGCACCGGCGAGAGTGGGGAGAGTGCGGGAATTCAGCATGGCGAGAACAGTAGACCGACGCAGCCGTATCCGGCGACGCACCCTGTTAACGCGGTGTTCGGTGTCCCTGAGGAAAGCGGGGACGGCCCCACCCTTGGACGCGCCCTGGCGACTGCAAACGCTTCGCATCGCGGCGTCCTCGGTCGTCACGATGCTTCCAGCATCGATCCTCCTGCGCGCCCTTCGGGCGCCTGCGTCCTTGCGCTGCTCGGTTTTCGCAGGTCAGGCCACGGCACGGGCGGGGTCGCCCCCGCTAGGCGGCCTGGTTACTTGGTGAGCGGGTCGATAACCGGCTGCACAGCCCGGCTCACCGTGACCGGCAAGAGGCGCACAAAAGCGTTCAGCTCCGCGCCTGAAGCGCCGCCATTGATGCCGTTTACCAGGCGGTCGAGTACGGCCAACTCACGCGGGCCGAGTTCTTCGGACACAGGGTCCAGCGCACTGGTGAGGCTTTCGGCCAACTCGGTCTCAAGCTTCCCGAACGAGTCGGTTAGTTGTTCGGGCAAATCCGCCATGGGGAGCATTATCTCATAGTGAGCCGACAGAAGACTCGCAAACGCCGTGCAGGAACCCGGCGGGCACGGCGCGAACTCACAGTCAATGTTCCTGCTCATGGTCATCGTCACCGTCGTCGCCGCCGTTGCGAGCTTCGTCGCTACCGGAGAAGCGCGCCGCAGCGCGGCCTCCGGAGAAGCGGCCTTCGTGCTCGTCATCGTCGCCGGCGGATGCATCCTCTTGATGAGTGTCGCCGCACCAATTGCGGTGCCTGCGGCCGTTGGTGCTGTCGCCGGACTCGCGTACGGGCTCGTCCACGCGCGCAGGCCGAAAGTGCGCACCCGACTTCGGGTCGTGACGCCTCCGCCGCGCGCGGCGGAGTCCGAACGCCGCGCCGCCTAGTCGGCACTGGCACCGACCGACCCGGTCGGTCGGTCGGTCCGCGCCCGCCTAACGCACGGTGACCGCACGGCCCGTCGTGCCATCATGCGGCGATGCGCCTAACGGTCCCGACAACGCCATGATCTCGGTTCTGCTCGTGGCGCCGGTCCTGCTCTTCGTGGGTGAGATCAACGACCTCGTCGCGCGCTTCGCCGAACTTGGCGACCAAGCCGCGGAGTACGGCTATGCCGCGATCGTGCTCGTCGTCGCCGGCGACGGAGTCTTTCCCCTTTTCCCTGGCGAGACCGCGGTCGTGGCGGCGGCGGTCCTCGCGTCCCAAGGCTCGCTCAACCTCTACTTGGTGATCCTCGCCGGCGCGGCTGGAGCGATGCTCGGGGACTCGACCGCATACGCCATCGGACACTTCGGCGCAGACCGGATACGGGCTTGGTTGGTCAAAATGGCCGGCGGCGATCGCGTCGAGATCGCGGAGAGCATGGTCGAGCGCCACGGTCCGGCCCTGGTCTTCGTTGGCCGCTTTATCCCTGGACTTCGTATAGGAATCAACATGTCGTGCGGCTCAGGTCTCATGCCGTACCGCAGGTTTCTTTTGTTCAACTCGCTTGGATCGATTTTCTGGTCAACCCAGGCGGCGCTGCTCGGCTTCTTCGCCGGCAAGGCATTCGCAGATCAGATCTGGGTCGCCTTCGCGGTCGCAATCGGGCTGACGCTCGTCGTTGGCGCTTTCATCGCGCTGAGGGAGCGCCAGCACGTGAAGCGCGAGCGCGCAAAGCAAGCGTCGGCCGAGTCGCCGACTCCTCCGGCGTGAGACCCCTCGTCGAGACACTTGCCCGTCTCGACACCGCCGAGCATGGCCTGCTCGGCATCGGCATTCCGCGCTGCCCCGCGAGCCAGCTCCTTGCCGTGAGCCTGCTCGTGGTTGCGGCGAGCCGACCCAACCTGCACGTCGAATCCATCGTGCTGGAGACGGCTGAGGACTGGCATCTGCGCGAGGCGGAGCTCTGGCCACGAGACATCCGGGTGAGTCGTGCGAGCGCGCCGGCGCTGTTCCTTCTCCGCCACGGCCAGAAGGTGTCCAGCCGCCCCGGGGCGGCGCCGGCATACGAGCTCGACGCGTGGCTCACCCCCCAGCTCGGCCCGCCGGCCACACCGTTCAGCAAGGACATCACCGACGAAGAGCGAATCGTTCTCGACAGCACCGCAGCGCGACGCGTCCAACACTCGGACGTGAAGAGCGAGCGGCGGCTCGGCGGCTAACGCCTCCCGCCTCGAGTCGACTGAGTGCCCCTGGATAGGGTCACTCTTTGTGAAGAGTATGAAAGCGAATCTTTGATATCAGCGAATCTGCGCGCTTTACGCCTGATGTCGACGCCGGTGCGGTTGGGTGAGAGAGAATTCGCTGAAACAATTTGCGGCACAAGAATGAACGTGGCGTTGCGACTCTCTCCCAATTGCCGCTCCTGTCTCGTAAAATGAGATGAAAGTAAAAACGCCATGAGCGTGAAAGTGGCTGATATCTCCGAGCGCATCCCACCGGGCCAGCATGAGCGAGAGCTGCTGTCTGTGTCTGCGGCCGCAAGGCTGTTAGGAGTGAGTCCCTCCTCCTTGCGGGCCTGGGCCGCCCAAGGGTGGGTTCCGCACCACCGCACCGAAGGCGGACACCGACGCTTCGAGCTCAACGCTCTCGTCGAGTGGCTCAACGAGCGAGGAGGCGGTCCGCCCGCGCCGCGCTCCGCGCCGACCGAACTCGTGCCGACCCGCATGGAGTCTCTGGCTGAGGCCGCCGAGCGCCTGTCGGACAGCCACGACGAGCTGCTGAGTGCATTCGAGGAGGAACTCGGTCGCGCACGTCCGGGATCGGCCTCACGCCCGAGCGCCACTCGCCGCAGCCGCGTCAGCGAAACCCTCCGGCTTCTCAACGAGGCTCTTTCCAGCGGAGACCTCTCCGCGGCGTACCGCGACGCCGAGTGGGAGGGCTACCGCCACGGCGCGGCCGGCCAACCCGGCGACATGCCCGTCACCGAGATGCTCTCGCTCCGGCGAGCCATCGACCGCCTGGTCGCCGCCGAGCTCAGTACCGACTCCGAGCGGCGCGCTCTTCACCGTGCACTCGACCGGATCGTCGTCCGAGTCGCGTCGGGCTACGCGGACGGCGTGCAGCGCCGCCTCCAGGTTCAACAGGACGAAGCCCTTCGATGAGCACAGAGACTCGCGGGTCAAACCGCAGGGGCGACGGCCCGTGGCTCTCGGTCTCGGCTGCGGCCCGAGCTCTTGGCGTGAGCCCAAGCACACTGCGCCTCTGGGCGAGCGAGGGACGTATCCCGCACCTGCGCACCGCCGGCGGTCACCGGCGTTTTGATCCGGAGGTGCTCCGCGACTGGCTTGCCCAGCAGCCGTCTCGGCCCACCCGTACCCCTAGGCGCTCGGTCACCGTCGTTCCGATGGAGCCTCACAGCGCCGAGGCGCTCCGCGCTCGTGCGGACCGCGTTTCCGACCATGTTGAAGAACTCGTTGAAGGTCCGGCGGAGGTTGCCTATCGACGTCTCCCGCCTGCGGAACGACGCAATGTCGTTCGCGCGTGGGTGGACGCTTTGGCCGACGCTCTCGATTCAGGCAGCCTCGCCGAGGCTTTGGAGCGTGCGGAGACCTACGGTCGCGCACACGGACTGGCGGGCTCCACCGCCGAGGTCACGCTGGGCGGCAGCCTTGCCCTGGAGCGAGCCATGGAGCTCGCCCTGGGAGAAACGCCGAAGCCGATGACCGACGGTCAGCGCCACGAAGTCGTGGCGGCGATGAGCCAACTCACCGTCCGCGTCGCAACCGCCTGGGCATCCGCAGTAGCCAGCCGCGCCACCCGCGGCGGCGCCCCCGCTCTGGCGTAGCCCACTTTCGGGCTAGTCCCCGTGCTGTTCCAGCTGCTGCTTGACTTCGTCGGCTCGCTGGCGGAGCCGCGTACGGGCAGCGTCGAGTGCCGCCTGCGGGTCATCAGATCCTGAGCCGAAGGGTGGCGGATCCTCCAACGGAGGCGGGGCAAAACCCGTCTCGTCACCGCCGCTTGCACGCTTACTCACCAGGGCGGCCACGACGCCGGCGCCGAGCGCCACAGCGCCGGCTACCATCCATCTACCAAGACCGATCATGGTCGCTCCAATCGCCGGGTCGCCCCGATGATAGGACGAGCGTCGGGAATTCGCTTCAGAATCAGCACACAAAGCGGGTATTCGGTCACGTTTGCCATTGCTATATTGCCCTGCCCCGTGGGGTTGACCACTCCGCGATGAATCGTGCGCGCCCTGCGCACCAAAAGGCCCGTAGCCAGCGGAGGCAGAGATCACCTCATACGAAATCATGATCGTCGTGAACGCGGATGCGTCCGAGGAACGCCAGCAGGAATTGCTGGAGCGCGTGCAGGAACTTCTGCGCGCAGACGGCGGCGTCATCCATCACGTGGACGATTGGGGCCGTCGCAAGATCGCCTACGCCATGGACAAGCAGCCCGAGGGTCGATTCGTCGTCATGACCTGCGACACGAGTGCCCCGGCCATCGAAGAGATGCGTCGAGTTCTCTCGATCAGTCGCGACGTCGCGTTGCGATACACGACCGTCCGCCTTTCGCGGATCGAGGCCGAGCGGGCCATCGCCAATGGCGCTCCCGTCCCGGTCGACGACCGCCCCGAGGGCGAAGGTCGAGCACCGCGCGGAGGTGGCCGAGGTGGCCGCCAGCGCGGTGGGCGCCGCTAGCCGTTCCAGGAGGATCCAGTGCCAGCTGATCTGAACCGCGTGACCCTCGTGGGGCGCCTCACCCGCGACCCGGAGCTTCGCCACACCGCCTCGGGCGACCCCCTGGCGAACCTCAGAATCGCCGTGAACTCTCGCGCCCGCGACGATTCGGGCAGCTGGGGAGATCGACCGAACTTCTTCGACGTAGTGGTCTTCGGCCGACAGGCGGAAAGCGTCTCTCAATACATGAGCAAGGGTCGGCGCATCGGCGTCGACGGTGCTTTGAGCTGGCGCGAGTGGGAAGCCAAGGATGGCGGTAAGCGCCAGAGCGTCGAGGTCCGTGCACGCGATATCTACTTCCTGGACAGCCGCGGCGAAGGTGGCGGCGAAGGTGGTGGCGGCCAGGGTTCGGGTTGGAGTAGCCAGCCACCGGCCAGCGGCCAGGCGGCCGACGTGCCGGTAGACACTTCAGACATGAGCGGCTCGGCCCCGGCCGCAGACGACGACATCCCCTTCTAGGACGGTCATTCGATGGATGCGATCCTCACCAAGGACGTGAGCGGGCTCGGCGAGGCCGGGACCGTGGTCAGCGTTTCACGCGGCTACATGCGGAATTTCCTGCTGCCTCGCGGACTCGCGGAACTCGCGACCGACGGCCGCGTCGAGGAGGTGCGCCGTCGCGAGACTCAGCGCCGCGACAGCGAGGCCAAGGCCGCGGAGGCCGCAGCCGAGAACGCCGACATCCTTGGCCGTACCGTGCTGACCCTCAAGGCGAAGGCCGGAGGCGACGGGCGGCTGTTCGGCTCCATCACCTCCCAAGACATCGCCGCGGCCATCTTCGAGGCGCGCGAGATTCGTGTGGACCGACAGAAGGTCATCGTCGAGCCCGCCATCCGCGCAGTCGGCACGTACGCGGTCAGCGTCGAGTTGACGCCGGGCGTGTTCGCTGAAGTCAAGACCATCGTCAGCCCACTCCGCGACGACGAGTAGCGGGCCACGGACCGCGCCGCCGATGGCTGAGCCGGTACCGCCCCCGCAGAACCTCGAAGCCGAGGAGATGCTGCTGGCATCGCTGATGTCGGCGCCTGCCAACGCGGCCGAAGCCGCCGCGAAGGTCTCGGTGGGCGACTTCTACAAGGAAGCCCACCGCCGCATCTACGAGGCCATCGGCGAACTCGGCAATACGGGCCAACCGATCGAACCGCTCACCGTGATCGAGCAGCTGACCAAGTCGGGGGAGCTCGAGGGCGCCGGCGGACGTATGGGCGTTCTGGGTGTCATGGAGACCCCCTACATCTCGGCGAGCTACCGGACCTACGCAGAGATCGTGCACGACACGGCGACTCAGCGCCGACTGCTTCAGGTGGGCCAACACATCGAGGGGCTGGTCGCGCAGCGTGAGGGTGAGACCACCCAGATGCTGCAGTCTGCCGAGGACCTCATCTACGAGCTCAGCCAGGCTCGGGTGCGCGGGGACTTCCGCGGCGCGCACGAGCTGGTCATCGAGAGCATGGAGCGCCTGACCGAGGCCAGCGAGCGCGGCTCGGAGATCACCGGGGTGCCGACGGGCTTCACGGACTTCGACCGCCTGACCGGCGGAATGAGGGCGGCAAACCTCGTCGTCATCGCGGCGCGACCCAGCATGGGAAAGACCGCCCTGGCCCTCGGCATCGCCGAGCACGTCGCACTGAAGGAAAAGGGCACCGTCGCCGTCTTCAGCCTTGAGATGAGCGCAGACGAGATCATCCACCGGATGCTCGGATCGGTCGGGGAGGTCAGTGCGACGCGGGTGCGCAACGGCCAACTGAGTGCGGACGATTGGACCCGCCTCACTCACGCGACCGACCGCCTGTCCAAGGCCAAGCTCTTCGTGGATGACTCCGAAGGAATGACGGTCTCGGAGATGCGGACCAAGGCCAGGCGACTGAAGAGCAGGGAGCAGCTGGACTTGGTCGTCGTGGATTACATCCAGCTGATGGAGGGCCCACGGACTCGGCGCGACGAGAACCGCGTTCAAGAGCTGTCGGCCATCTCCCGATCTTTGAAGATGATGGGCCGGGACCTCGACGTGCCGGTGATCGTGCTTTCCCAGCTGAACCGCGCGCCCGACGCGCGGCCCGACAAGCGGCCACTGCTCAGCGACCTGCGTGAGTCGGGCGCCATCGAGCAGGACGCCGACATGGTGCTGATGATCTACCGCGACGACTACTACAACCCCGACTCGGAAGAGGCGGGCATCGCGGAGATCAACCTGGTCAAGAATCGCAACGGGCCCACCGACCGGGTGAAGCTCACCTTCCGCCCGACGTACGCGAAATTCGGCAACCTGGCGCGCGATGCGTAGATCGGATCAGGTGAGCGCCTGATGCCGGCGACAGTCATCATCGGCGCCCAGTGGGGCGACGAAGGCAAGGGGAAGGTCGTTGACCTGCTCGCCGACCGCAGCGATGTCGTCGCGCGCTTTCAGGGAGGCAACAACGCCGGCCACACGATCGTCACGGGTGAGGAGACGTTCAAGCTCCACCTGATCCCGTCGGGCATCCTCTATCCCGGCACGACCTGCGTGATCGGCAACGGCACCGTCATCGACCCGGGAGTTCTCCACGACGAGATCGATGGGCTCGAGGCGCGTGGCATCGACATGAGCACGTTGCGCATCAGTGGAAACGCCCACCTGATCATGCCGTACCACGTTCGCCTGGACGGAGCTTCTGAGATGCGCCTCGGACGCTTCTCGATCGGCACGACCGGACGCGGCATCGGCCCCTGCTATCAAGACAAAGCGGCGCGCAAGGGCATCAGGGCACAGGACCTCTTCGACGAGAAGATCCTCACCAAGAAGATCGAGATCGCGCTGGAGATGAAGAACGTGCTCTTGACCGAGGTTTACGGCGTGGAGCCGATGGACTCACAGGTGGTGGCTGAGGAGGTGCTGACCCACGCGGAGCGTCTGTGCCCCTTCATCACGGATACCTCGTTGCTGATCAATGACGCGCTGGACGCCCGGAAAAGCGTCCTGTTGGAAGGCGCCCAAGGGACCCTGCTCGACATCGATCACGGCACCTACCCCTTCGTCACGTCGTCTAACCCGACCGCCGGCGCGGCCTGCACCGGGCTGGGGCTTGGCCCGACCCGGATAGAGCGGGTCCTGGGTGTGACCAAGGCCTATACGACGCGGGTCGGCGAGGGACCGTTTCCGACAGAGGCCAACGACGAGGCCGGCAAGCGCATGACCGAGCGCGGCAATGAGTTCGGCACCACGACGGGCCGGCAACGCCGATGCGGCTGGCTTGACCTGGTCGCCCTGCGTTACGCCGTTCGGATCTCGGGGATCACCGAGCTGGCGCTGACCAAGCTGGACGTCCTGTCGGGTTTCGACACGCTGAGCGTCTGCGTGGCCTATCGCACCCGCGAGGGCGAGGTATTGACCGAGCTACCCGCCAACCAGACCGTGTACCACGGCTGCACCCCGGTCTATGACGACGTCCCGGGATGGAGTGAGGAGATCGTCGGCGTTCAGGACATCGAGCAGTTGCCACGCGCCGCCCGCGACTACGTCTCCATGATCACCGAGACCACCGCGGTGCCTGTGGCTCTCGTCGGGACCGGTCAGGGCCGTCGCGAGGTAATCGACCTCGCGTAGAGCGTTGGTACCGGCGGCCGCTAGGCGGGCGGCGCGTCCGGGCTCAACGCCGGGGCGGGCTCATCTGGCATCGCCAACGGCGCAGGTGCTGCCGGTGGAGGATCTGGTGCGCCCGCGGGCGCCGGCGGTGCCGGCGGGGGCGGCGCAGCGACGATCGGGGTCGGTCGAGACGCCGCGATAGGTGGGTCGGGCTGGGTGCCCTCAGCGCCCTGAGGAATCGCGGGAGCCGAAGGTGGTGGAAGGGTGACCTTCTTCGGCAGAGCGTCCGGGCCGTCGGGTCGACCGGGGTCAGAGGCCACGGCCATGCCGCCGCCGCCTGGTCCAACGATGCGGATCACCTCAGCAGGAGAGGTCGTAGGTGCGGGGGGCGCTGTCCTCGCCGGAGCTGAATCGACCGGATCGGGAGCATCCGGTGCTCCGGCGACCGTCGTGGCGGTGGCGAAAACAATGGCTCCGGTGGCAAGCGCGATGGCTGATCCAACCGCAGCGCGCGAGAGGCGGCGTTGCATGTGACTCAATTTAGGGCGGGGAGGGTGCGCTTCTACTGGCCGTACGGGCAGTAGGGCCCGCTCGGCGCGACCGTCTCGATCGGCAGCGTCACCTTGCGCGGCGACGTCGAACCGTCCCAGCCGTGCTTGGAATCTTCCCAGCCCGCCTTGGCGTCCTGCCCGGTCTTGGGATCCTTGCCCGGATCGTCACCGGTTTTCGGGTCACCCTGGGCGCCCGGGTCGGCACCGTTTGCCGGATCCGCCTCGGCGGGAGGAACGACCTCGTTCTCAACCGCGTCCGTTGGCTCGTCGATACGGCCATCCGGTGTGCTCGGTGCCGGCTCTTGCGGAGCAGGCGAGGCCGGAGGCGGAGGCTCGACAACCGGAGCAGGTTCCACCACGGGCTCCTTCACCGGCTCAGGTGCGCCACCAGTCGAGGCGTCGCCTCCGTCGGCGGGCTCGTCC
>CAMYIK010000065.1 GCA_947258365.1 uncultured Thermoleophilia bacterium
GCTCTTCATCAACCCCACCCCGGAGGAGCTCGCCGGCCGGGAGACCCAGGCGGTCGTGTTCCACGCGCCGAGCTTCGAGGCCGACCCGGCGGTGGACGGCACGCACCGCGGCAACTTCGTCGTGCTCCATCCGAGCGACCTCACGATCTGCATCGGCGGCACCTACTACGCCGGTGAGATCAAGAAGTCCATCTTCACCCTGATGAACGACCGCCTGCCGGAGCAGGGCGTGTTCCCGATGCACTGTTCGGCCAACGTCGGCGACGACGGCCGCTCAGCGATCTTCTTCGGGCTCTCAGGCACCGGCAAGACCACCCTTTCGGCCGACCCCGAGCGTCGGCTGATCGGTGACGACGAGCACGGTTGGGCCGACGACGGCGTCTTCAACATCGAAGGCGGCTGCTACGCCAAGGTGATCAACCTCTCGCCCGAGGCCGAGCCGGAGATCTGGGAGGCGAGCCACCAATTCGGCGCGGTGCTCGAGAACGTGGTCATGGACCCCGTCACTCGACAAATGGACCTGGACGACACCAGCAAGACCGAGAACACCCGCAGCGCCTACAACCTCGAAGCGGTGCCCAACTCCGTGCCCGAGAAGCGCACCGGGCATCCGACGGCGGTGATCATGCTGACCGCTGACGCCTTTGGCGTACTGCCTCCGCTCGCGAAGCTGAATCGCGAGCAGGCGATGGACTATTTCCTGGTGGGCTACACCGCCAAGGTCGCCGGCACCGAGGTTGGGGTCACCGAGCCTGAGGCCACTTTCAGCGCCTGCTTTGGCGCGCCGTTCCTGCCGCAGCCTCCGAAGGTCTACGCGGAGATGCTCGGCCAGAAGCTCGACCAGCATGGCTCAGAGGTATGGCTGGTCAACACCGGCTGGACCGGAGGACCGTACGGAGTCGGACACCGGATGCCGATCGCGGCTACTCGCGCGATCGTGCATGGCGCTCTCTCGGGAGAGCTCGCCTCGGCCAACACCCGCACCGACCCGATCTTTGGACTCGAAGTTCCGATCGAGGTGCCCGGCGTCGAGTCGGCTCTGCTCAACCCGCGCGAAACCTGGGATGACCCGGCCGCGTGCGATGCCAAGGCGAAGGAACTCGCCGACCAGATCGCTGAGCAGGCCGCCAAGATGAGGGCCAGCTAGAGAAACATGGTGGGGCGCTTCCGGGCGCCCCACTTCAGCGGCCCGTGAAGTCCGGGGGTCGCTTTTCGCGGAAGGCCGCAAGACCTTCGCGATAGTCCCGCGAGGCGAACGCCGCGCGCCGGGCATCGTCGGCCACCTTCAGTACCTCCTCCGGCGCTGAGCCGTGCGCGAGCGCATCGATGATGTGTCGAGTTCCCGCGACCGCCAGAGGCGCCGAAGCCCCGACCGCCTGGGCCTCCTTGTGGGCGGCACCCCAAAGATCCTTGTCGCGGATCACTCGATCGACGAGCCCGATGTCGCGCGCCCTGTCCGCGGTGATGGGCGTACCGGTGAGAAAGAGCTCCTTCGCGCGCGGGGCACCAAGTGCGGCGACGAAGCGCTGCAGACCTTGTGGGGTGTAGACGACGCCGATCTTCGCGGCCGGCATTCCGAATCGAGCGCCTTCGGCGGCGATGCGCCAGTCGCACGCGATGGCAAGCTCCAAAGCTCCGCCGAAGGCGGCTCCGTTGATGACACCGATTACCGGCACCTTGCACTCACGGATCGCGGCGACGGCCCGGCCCAGGTGTTCCTCCGCGGCCGGGAGGTAGTCGGCCAGCTCGGCGGCTTCATGATCGCCGAGGTCGAGGCCGCTCGAGAAGTGCCGGTTTCCCGATGCCCCGAGCAGCACCACTCGCACGCCCTCCGGCGGCCTGCTGAGCGCAGCGATCAGCGCGTCAAGCACACCTGAGTCGAGTGCGTTGGCGCGGGTCGGGTGGTCGATCCTCAGGCCCAGCGTGGCATCCTCCACGCTGGCGAGGAGCCGGCCATGTGAGGAGTTGGTGTCGTTGGCGTCGGTGTTGGTCATGGGAGCGGGAGCGGTGGGTTCCTACTACGGGGCGCTACTCGCGCGCGCCGGCCATGACGTGCTCCTGATCTGCCGTGGCGCCCATCTGGAAGCCATCACCAGCAGCGGCCGCCTGACCATCGCCGAGTCCGGCGGGATCCTATGGCATCAGGCACTGACGGCCGCCGCCACGCCTCGAGCTCCGGCGCCCGACCTCGCCCTGATCACGACGAAGTCGCACGACACGCTGGGCGCGGCGGCGGCCCTCGCCCCGGTCATCGACGACCACACGATCGTGCTGTCGCTCCAGAACGGCGTCGAGAATGTCCCGCGCGCCGAGAGCATTTTGGGCACCGGGCGAGTGCTTGCCGGCCAGGCATTCGTCGGAGTCTGGATCGAGGATCCCGGTGTCGTCGTCCACGGCGCCGAGGGACGCGTGAGTATCGGCGACCCGCTGGGTGGCCTCACCGAACGCGCCAGGCGGGCGCACGTTCTGGTGGCCGGCGGGTGGGATGTCTCTCTCGCCGAGGACATCATCTTCGACCAGTGGAAGAAGCTGCTCTGGAACGCCGGCTTCAACGCGCTTTGCGCCATCACCGGATGCACGGCGGGGGAGGCGCTCGCGGAGCCGAGCGGAGCGGCGACCGTGCGGGCCGCCATGCACGAGGTGGTCTCCATCGCTGAGCATCACGGCATTTTCTTGAGCGACGAGGACGTCGAGGAGATGGCCGCGGACAATCCACAGCTGCGCGACTACCGGCCCTCTACGGCGCGTGATCTCGACGCGGGGAAGGTGGTGGAGAGTGACGCCTTGTGCGGCTTCCTCTCACGGGAAGGAACTCGGCTCGGGGTGCCCACTCCCGTCAACGATGTCCTCGACGCACTCCTCAGCCTCCGAACCACCGCATCCTCGCCTCGCTAAGAGGCCAGCAGAACGAGGCTTAGTGGAGCGTTGTACGCCGCGTGCTGGGCCATCGCCCAGAGGATGCCGAGGCGCACTCGGTTGTACCCGAGCACGAGGCCGCCAAGGGCTTGGGGAAGTACGAGCAAGGGGGCCGCGACGATTGTGACCAGACCCGCCTCGCTGAAGGAATAGTTGCCGAGGTGGGTCAGGCCGAATATCAACGCCGACCCGTAGAAAATCCATCGGAACGACTCTCTCCAGCGCACGGCGATGCGCTCCGAGAGGTCGTCGCTGACCATCGCGAGACCACCGAGCACGACCAGGGCCGCGGCGATCGCGAGAAACACGATCATCAGCGGCAGCGGCAGCAGCCACGGGAAAAGGGCCGCAAGCACGGCACCGGCGATGACCAGGTAGCGGCCGCGGAAACGGCTCACCGGCAGACGGAAGGCGAGCTCCTCCGTGAGGGGCGCGACCACTACGGCGAGCACCAGCAGAACGCCTGGTGACAAGCCTTCGTCTCCGACGAACTCCTCGCCGTCGATGAGACTCGCGCCGAGCGCGAGGAAGGGCGCAGAAATCAGAAGGGTCAGAAACTGGAGCGCAACCAACTTGGCCCACGTGAGGCTGGGCTTGGGGTCGGCCGCTACCGTCGCAGTCGGGTCGCGCAGATACCTGATCAGGTCAGGAATCAGCCGGCTCTTTACCGGAGCGGTGGGGTAGGGGGATGTGGTGGTGGCCACTTCGCTCATTGTGACGAATCGAGCGACGCGGCGACCGGACTTCGGGCCCGCGCAACCACGGCTACCTCAGCCGACGGAGGCGTCCTCGAGGAGGCGCGAGACGACCTCGTCGAAGCCGATGCCGGATGCCTCGGCCGCCTTTGGCAGCAGCGAGGTGTCAGTCATGCCGGGAATCGCGTTGACCTCGAGGACCCAGAGATCTCCGGCGTCATCGAGAATCATGTCCACCCGGGAAAAGCCACGGCAACCAAGGGTGCGATAACACTCCAGAGCCACCTGGGCCGCCTCCTCCGCCACGGCGTCAGGGATGTCGGCCGGGGCGTGGAGCTCGGCCAGTCCGGCCGTGTATCGGGCCTCGAAGTCGTAGAACTCTCGATCCGTGGGAACGGCCTCCACGACAGGGAGGGCCCACGGGTCCTCTGAACCGAGCACCGACACCGCGAGCTCGCGACCGGGCACGAAGCGCTCGATGAGAACCCGATCGTCATAGGACAGCGCCGACATGAGGAGCTTGGGGAGGTCGCCGGACTCCTGCGCGACACCGATGCCCAGCGCGCTGCCTTGCTTGGCCGGCTTGATGATCAACGGAAAGCCCAACCGCTCGTGAATCGCCGACAGCGCGTCCGCGGCTCCGAGTTCGCGAAACGCGTCGCCGCTGAAGGAGTACGCCGGGGGTGTGGGGATGCCGGAGGCAGCGAAGTAAGCCTTCGCGACGACCTTGTCCCATGAGCGCTCACACGCGAGTACTCCGGGACCGGTGTATGGGATGTCGAGGATCTCGAGCAGCTCCTGCACAGTGCCGTCCTCGCCCCCCTTGCCATGGAGGGCGATGAATGCCACGTCCGGATGCTCGGCCCGTAGGGCCTTCACGAGTTGGTTGTCGGCGTCCATCGGGATGATGTCGTGACCCAGGCGCTCGAGGGCGCGCTCGACATTGTCACCCGAACGTAGGCTCACGCCGCGCTCGAGAGAGCGACCGCCTTTGAGGACCGCGACCCGCACCTGGACTACCGATCCACCTTGAAGGCCCGGTAGAGCTCGGCCATGTCACTGACGGCGGCACCGATGCGGCGCACTCCCTCGGCAATGGTGTCCTCGGACGAGCCGCTGAAGTTCAAGCGCATGCAGTTCGCGCCTTGACCATCGAGGAATGCGGCGGAGCCGGGCACGAACGCCACCTGATGACGCGTCGTCGCCTCGACGAGTAGGTCGCTGGTGTCGATGTAGTCCGGCAGTGTCGCCCACACGAAGAGGCCGCCGCTCGGGGTGTTCCATCGCGTGTCGGCCGGCATCTCTCGTTTGAGGGCGCTCACCATCGCGTCACGTCGCGATCGGTAGATGGTGTTGAGCCGGTCGACGTGGTCGCGCCAATCGTAGGCCCGTAGGTACTCGAGGACGAAGCGCTGGGTGACCGTCGAAGAATTGAGATCGGCGGCCTGCTTGCCGAGGTTGATCTTTCGCAGCACCGGCGCCGGCGCGGCTACCCAGCCGAGTCGCAGGCCCGGAGCCAGGATCTTGGAGAACGTCGAGACGTAGATGACCCATCCGGCGCCGTCATCGAGCTCCCAGAGCGACGGCAAGGGGTCGCCTTCGAAGCGGACCTGACCGTACGGATTGTCCTCGAGGATCATGAAGCCGTGCTCACGGGCGAGCTCGACGACCTGGCGCCGCCGCTCAAGCGACATCGTTACGCCGGCGGGGTTGTGGAAGTTGGGGATGGTGTAGAGCAGCTTGGGGGTGCGGCCTGCGGCCGAGAGCTCGACCAGCTTCTGCTCGAGCACGTCGGTCCTCAGGCCGTGCTCGTCGACGGGTACGTGGTTGACATCGGCCTCGTAAGTGGTGAAGCACGGAACCGCGCCAGGGTAGGTCGGTCCCTCGGCCAGGACCACGTCGCCCGGATCGACAAACGTGCGCACCGCCAGATCGATGCCCTGCTGCCCCCCGGTGGTGACGATGAGATCGGACGCGCGAGCGACGGCGCCCTCGTGGGCCATGACCTTCACGATTTGCTCGCGCAGCCCACTGAGACCCTCCGTCGGGCCGTACTGCAGTGACGTCGCGAGATGGTCGCTGCCCATGCGGGCCATGACGTCGTCGAAGACCTCACGCGGAAACGACTCGGTATTCGGGAAGCCACCGGCCAGGGAGATGATCTCCGGTCTCTCCGAGAGCGACATCAAATCGCGCATAGCCGAAGAGACGATGCCGGTCGCACGAGAGGCGAAACGCTTCTCGTAACGGGCCGCGTCACCGGAGCCGGAGCTCACGTCGCTCGGTCGTGGTATCGGAATCTCGCTGATGGTGCGTGCCTCGAAGTCTGCTTCGCCGGGTGGGCGATCACCGGTGACGATAGGCCATCCCCCCTGCTTTGGTACCTTCGCGGGCAGTGGCGACCGGAAAGACACCAGGTGCGCTTCGCACCCCCAGGACGCTTTTTCGGATACCACGACCGGGACAGGCCGCCGCATCCGATTGGACCCAGCTCGGGCGCTTTCTCGCTGTCGGCGCCTCGGGGTACGTCGTAAACCTCGTCGTGTTCTCGGTCCTGGTGCATGTCCTCGACACGCACTACCTCCTGGCTGGTATCGGCGCGTTCGTGGTCGCTTGGTCCAACAACTTCTTCCTCAACAAGTTCTGGACCTTCCGCCGCCATGGACTTTCCTGGCTTTCGCAGGGAATTCGCTACCTGACCGTCAGCCTGGTCGCCTTGGGCCTCAATCTCGTGCTCTTGCACCTCATGGTGCAGGCCGGGCTTGCGGAGGTTCCCTCACAGGCACTGGCAATCATCGCGGTGACGCCGGTGAACTACTTGATGAACCGCCGCTGGTCGTTCCGGTAGGACCTGGCCTCGTGGCGCGCTTGCCCGCGTGGGCGCTTGCGCTGCTGACCAGCGCGGTCGCCTTTCTGCTCATCTGCTCGCCGGCCTCCGCCGCGCAGGCTCCGGCGCGGGCGATCGACTCCCCGCCGCCGGCTGCCGCCGTCGATGCGGTCGATGCGCTCGTGGAGGGGCTGGCCGACGAGGTCGCCGGACTCGAGCAGGAAGCCGCAGGGGTCGAGTCGGAGAAGGTGGCCCCGGACCTCACTCGGGATGACGCAATCGCGATCGCCGACGGTGAGGGGAGCATCCAGGATTGGCTCGCCGACAATCCCTCGGAGCGCACCGCGGCGGAGTTCGAGGACGAGGACCGCCGCTGGAAGGTCTCCTACGTGGGACGGGAGACCGACGGCACAGAGCGAGTGACCGCCGTCGCACTCGTCGATGACGAAACCGGCGAGGTCACCGAAACGCGTACCGACCACCAGGTCGCGTGGATGATGGCGCGCGGATACGAGGGAGCATTCGGCCGCGCCATCAATCGGCCGGGGCTCTGGGTTCCGCTGATGGTGTTTTTCTTCGTGTCCATGATCAGCCTGCGCCGACTGGTGTCGATACGCACCCTCGACCTGCTCGTGTTGCTGAGTTTTTCCCTCTCGCTGATCTGGTTCAACCGAGGCGACATCGACACGTCGGTGCCGCTGGTCTACCCACCACTCATCTACCTCGCGTTGCGGCTCGGCTGGATTGCCTACCGCCGCTCCAACGCGGCTGTGGCACGGGAACCGGCGCGACTGATCGACCTTCGACGGCCGCGCTTTCCGGGTTGGGCGCCCACCTGGCTGCTGACCACGGTGATGGCGGTTACCGTGGCGTACCGCTATGGCCTCAACGCGTTCAATTCGAACGTCATCGACGTCGGATACGCGGGCGTAATCGGTGCGGATCGCGTGCTGTCGGGAATCACGCCGTACGGGAACGCGGTCGACGACTGTGGGCGCTGCGACACCTACGGGCCACTCACGTACATCACCTACCTGCCGTTCGAGTTCGCCCAGCCGTGGAGCGGCGAATGGGATTCATTGCCGGCCGCCCATGGCGCAGCCGTCGCCTTTGACGTGCTGGCCATCGCCGGCCTGATCGCGCTTGGCCACTCGCTGGGTGGATGGCGGCTCGGCATCGCTCTCGGTACGGCGTGGGCGGCGTTTCCGTTTACCGCTTATGCGCTGGAGAACAACGCCAACGACGTCCTGATATCGGCAGCGCTGATCTGGGGCCTGGTGGGCGCGCGCATCGCGTTCGTGCGTGGGCTGATGCTCGGCTTGGCCATCGCCGCCAAGTTCACTCCCGCGATCCTCGTGCTGCTCTGGCTGCGCAACCCATTCCCGCGCTCGACGCGCCGTGAGCTGGTGCCGGCGGCCATCGGGATGCTGGCCGCGATCCCGCTGACGGGTTGGGTGATGTTGCTCGACGGCTCCTCGGGGCTCAGCGCGTTCTACTCGCGCACGATCGGCTACCAGACCGGCCGCGATTCGCCGTTCTCGATCTGGGGCCTCAATCCGGATCTGCGACCGATACAGATCGCCCTCATCGGCGTCGTGGCGCTCGGAGCGCTGGCCGTCCATCGCTGGCCGCGGCGGCTGGATCTGCTGCAGATGATCGCGCTCAGCGGTGTCCTGATGATCGGCTTCGAGCTGACTCTTAGCCACTGGTTCTATCTGTACATCCCGTGGTTCTTGCCCTTTGCGCTGGTGGCACTCCTGCCGGAGTGGCCCGCGCGTCGGCGCGAGCCACAGGGAGCCCCGCGTCCGCCGCGTGTCACCGTTGAGGTGGGAGAACCGTGAGCGGCCCACGCTTCGCGCAGACCCTCACCATTCCCGCGGCGGCAAGCGCGCTCGCCGTGCTCGTATGGACCCTGCCGCTGAGACTGGGCTTCTATCGCGAAGAGGCGATCACCGACCTTCCGACGTACCAGCGAGCGGCCGAGAGCATCGCCGACGGCTTGGTGCCCTACCGCGACTTCGCCCTTGAGTACCCGCCTCTCGCGGCCGGCTTGTTCACGGTGCCGGAGATCCTCCCTGGAGGCTATGGCCTGATCTTCTCCACGCTGATGCTGGGCGCCTTGGTGGCCACCGTGCTCGGAGTAGTCCTGACGGCTCGCGAAATCGGCCTTGGCGCCGAGCGTCAATTTGCCGCCGGAGCAGCAGTCGCGCTCAGCCCGCTGGCCCTCGGACTTTTGGTCGAGACCCGCTTCGACCTCGTCGTGGCGGCGCTCTTTTCGTGGACGCTCTTCGGCGCGGTAAGTGATCGATGGCGCTTGGTCTGGCTGCTCGTCGGGCTCGGTGTGTTGGTGAAGCTCGTTGCCCTCCTGCTCGTCCCGGCGCTGCTGATCTACCAGCTTCATCGACAGGGAGGTCCAGCCACCCGGCGGGGGCTTGGTCTCGCCGGAGCGGTGGTCGCCATGGGATTCTTGCCGTTCGTCATCGCCTCGACACGTGGCACGTGGCAGCTGCTGTCGTACCACCTGGAACGCCCCCTCCAGATCGAATCCTCGGCCTCCGCGTACCTGTTGAGCTTGCACGCGCTTGCCGACGTGCCGCTGACGGTCGAGAGCTCGTTCGGGAGCCAGGGTCTCGCCGGAGACGGCCCTGAGATCATGGCCGCACTCTCCTCCGCGGTGCTCGTTGGTCTCATCCTGGCGATCACCTTGGTGTTCCGATGGGGCCTCAAGCGAGCCCATCCTTCCGCGGAGGCACACCTGCTCATCGCTACCGCGGCCGCCACGATCGCCGCAGGCCTGGCCGCGGGGAAAGTGCTCTCACCGCAGTTCGTGATGTGGCTTCTTCCTGTCGGATTCATCGTGGCGGGTCGCTACGGCGGGAGCACCTACGCACTGACAATCGCGGTGCTGATCGCGACCGCGGTGTATTTCCCCCGGCTGTACTGGGATCTCGTGGACCTTCAGACGTGGCCGATCGTCGCGCTGTTCGTACGCGACGCGTTGTTGATCGGCATCGTCGCCGCGGCCTGGCCGCGGCCATCTCTGGGCGTCGCGGCCGAGAGCGTGGAATTGCCACCATCGGCCAGCGCCCCGCGTGCGGCGCGCTCGATGGCCGGTCGCTACTTGAGCGGCTAGTCCTCGATCGGCAGGTCGATGCGCTGGATCGCCGTCGCGAGTCCGCCGTCATCCGCGTCGATGACAGCCCCCTGAACCCGCACATCGCCATCGGCAACCTCGAAACGCCCCGGAGCACCGGTGAGGAAACGGCTGAGGATGATGTCGGCGGCGACCCCGATCACCGAATCGTGCGGTCCCGTCATCCCCAGGTCGGAGATGTAGGCAGTGCCGGCCGCCAGCAGTTGATCGTCCGCCGTTTGGACGTGCGTGTGAGTGCCGAACACTCCGGTCACACGGCCATCGAGATAGCGCCCCAGGGCGATCTTCTCGCTTGTCGCCTCGGCGTGGATATCGACGAACACGAAGGTGGCCCGCTCGCGCGCCTTCTCCACCAACTCGTCCACGATGGCAAACGGACTCATCGCCGCGTCCATGAAGATCGCGCCGAGGAGATTGATGACCGCGGCATTGCGATCCCCGTCGACCGGTACCACGGCCAGTCCGGTGCCCGGCCCCTTCACCGCGAGGTTGTGCGGTCGCAGTACCCGGGGCTCGGAGTTGAGCAGCGGGAACAGCTCGCGCTTGCGAAACGTGTGGTTTCCTCCGGTCAGCACGTCGACGCCCGCGTCAAGGAGCTCTTGGGCTTGTCGGGGAGAGGTGCCGGTGCCGTTCGCGGAGTTCTCCGCGTTGACGATCATCAGGTCGGGTGCGTAGTGCTCCCGCAACCTCGGCAGGCTCTCCAGCAGCGCTGAAAGGCCGACGCCGCCGACGACGTCGCCGATCGCGAGAAGGCGCACCCGAACCCGGCTAGCCGACGGGGATGTTGCCGGTGGCGAGCATCTCGATGTGCACGCTGTTTCCGGCGTCGGCGGTAAACCGCCCGACCGGCAGCTCGGCAACCCGTGAGAGGTCCCGTACGCGACCGATGGGTTCCCCGGCTCCGGCGCTCACGCGAGCACCGATCTCGGGGCGTTCACCTTCAAACGGGTCCATCTGTGTGACCCGAACCGCAATCGACGAACCACGGCTCGGCTCGATCAAGACCTCGTAGCCCTCCACCTGTCCGGCGACGAGGTAGTCGCTCACGCTGGCAATCCTGCCGTCGATCGGGGCATAAACCGGTGTTCCCGCCGGAGCACCGATGTCTACGCCGGCGGTCCTCGGGCCGCTCGCGCCCGCGATGTCGGCGATCTCGTACTTCAGCCCGTCACCCGGGGTGAGCTCTCGCGCCTCAGGGTTGTCGACCGCGCGGAAAACGACGGCCGTAATCCGCTCCTGGACGATCGGCAGTAGGAGTTCCGTCGCGTCGGCGCGAGCCACGACGACCGCGGCGGGGCGCTGAGTAGCCGAGGTCTGCCCGGGAATGGGGTCAGCCACCGGCGCCGGACGGTCGGCATCGCCGCCGATTCCCACGAAAGGAAAGGCGATCACCGCGAGCGCGAGCGCACCGACCACGCTGATGACCAACATGGTTCTCCGCTGTCGCGTCCTTTCAGAAAGACGCTTGCGGGCCCGGCGGGCTCGGCGCTCCTCCCACGATGAGGAACGCATAGTGTGAGGACTGTATATGAGGACTCCAATGTGCCGCTACAGCAGTGTTCCTCGTCCAGGCGGCCGACACCGAGCCATTCGCGCGAATGACCACCTGGCGCACCCGGGAGCTCTAGTTTTCGACGCATGAGCGGCACACAGGCGCGCGCTAGGGTCCATCGATAGTGGCCACGGTGCTCGAGGCAGAGGGGATCGTCCGCCGATTTGGAGGAGCCGATGCCGTTTCCGGCGTGGACTTCACCATTCAGGCGGGTGAATCTGTTGCCCTCGTAGGCCCGAATGGGGCCGGAAAGACCACCCTTCTCCGGATGTTGGCCGGCCCGGCACAACCGGATGCCGGAACGATCACCCACTCCGGCGCCGGAGTGGGCTGGGCGCCCCAGCGTGCGGCGGTATATCCGCGGCTGACAGTGCGAGAGAACCTGACGCTCTTCGTCGAGATGGAGGGTGTCGAGAACGTCGCGGGCCGGGTGGACGAGCTGATCTCGCTCGCGGCACTCGACGACTACGCCGACCAGCGGGCGGAAACCCTCTCCACCGGAACGCTGCAGCGGCTCAACCTCAGCGTCGCTCTTTGCGGCAGTCCCGCGGTTCTGCTGCTGGACGAGCCCACGGCAACGCTCAGCCCGGAGCAGCGGCGGCGGCTGTGGACTTGGCTCGAGGACCTTCGTCGAGACGACGGTCTCGCGGTTGCCTTCAGCACTCAGTCACTCAACGAGGCGGGCAGCCGCGCTGATCGCCTGCTGATCCTGGTTCGCGGCGCTACCGTCTTCGAGGGGACTCCGAACGCGCTGGCGAACCTGGCGGGCGGCGATGCCGAGGCCGCCTACTCCGACCTGGTGGGCAGCCCCGAATGAGAGGCGCGTGGCTGATCGCGCGCAAGGATCTTGTCGTCCTGCTCAAGCGTAGCCCTGGGACGTTACTCGCGCTCGTCGGGTACCCGCTTCTTGTCGCCGTCCTCGTGGGTCTGGCCCTCGACGGCACCGAACGCACTCCCCGGCTGGCCTTGGTCAACGAGGACACGTCTTCCCGCACGGTCCTGGTGGGCTCGCAGCGGCTGTCCGCGGATGACTACGCGGACCGCCTCGGTCAATCGGTCGACGTTTCGACCCTGAACGGCGCAGACGCGGCGAGCGCACTGGATGACGGCCGGGTCAGCGCGGTTCTGACCATCCCCGAGGGATTCATCGGCGATCTCCAAAGTGGTGGCGCCAGCCCTCCTCGCCTGGAGCTCGCCACCAGCCGCCGCGATCCTCTGGCAGCCGAAGCCATCGAGCGCCGCGTCGAATCAGCCCTCTTCGGCCTGAACCAGTCGCTCTCGGCCGACTACGTCAGCCAAGTGCGGAGGCTGGTGCGAATCCTGATCGATGGAGGTCAGGTCCAGGTGTTCGGTCAGGGCGGTACCGCGCTCGGACTGGTCGCGACACGCCAGACAGTCGCCGACACCCAGAACGCACTGCGTGCGACTGGACAGGATCCACTCGCGAACACGCTCGATCCGCTGGCGCTGTTCGTGGAACAAACGACGAGGAATCTCGAGCTGGCCGGCGAGGTGGCCGAGTCGATCGGCGCGCCGATCGAACTCGAGGTGACCTCGCGCCAGGAGCAGCGCGAGCCGCTCTCGGCCTTCGGTTTGGCGGCGGCACTCACGCTGGCGCTTGGCCTGGCAGCGGCGCTGCTCGCCGCCGGATCGGTCGCGTCCGAGCGCGACGATGGCACCCTGTCGCGCCTGCTTCGCGGACCGGTGAGCCCGCTCGGCCTGACCGCCGCCAAGATCCTCGTGTCCGCGGCACTCGCGGCGCTCGTAGCAATGATCGCGCTTGCTCTTGTGGCGCTCACGACCGACGTCCCCATCGACCGGTGGCACCTCTGGCCGCTCGCGGTGGGACTGGCGGGCCTGTTCTTTGGAGCGATCGGAGCCCTGATCGGAGCGCTCGCTCGCGACGGACGAAGCGCGCTGCTGATCACGCTCATGCTCGGACTACCGTTGATCTTCCTCGGCATCGTTCCGCTGGATGGACACCTG
>CAMYIK010000066.1 GCA_947258365.1 uncultured Thermoleophilia bacterium
GGCGGCGGCTGTCGCGGACTATCGGGCGACACGCACCACGGACGGGAAGATCGACAAGTCCGCATCCGACGGGCTGACCCTTGAACTCGAGCGAACCGCCGACATCCTCAGCGAGCTCGCGGTGGCCAGTGGGGCACAGGTGCTCGTCGGCTTCGCCGCGGAACACGGGGAAGCCGGGGTGGAGCGGGCACGAGAAAAGCGAGCCCGTAAAGGCGTAGACCTGATGGTCCACAACGACGTCTCCGTGACCGGTATTGGTTTCGGCGTCGACGAGAACGCGATCACGATCATCGGCGCAGACAGCGACGTGATCGTCGAGCGGACAACCAAGCGAGAGTGCGCGGAGCGCATCCTCGACGCGGTGGTGAGCCTCCAGGGAGCGCCAGGGTGAGCGCTGAGGCATACGAGCGTTTCCGACGCGGTATGGAACTGCTCGAGGCTCGCGACTTTCACCAGTCGATCGTCGCCTTGGAGCACGCGAGACAACTGGAGCCCGGAAAGGCCTCGATCCACGAGGCCCTGGCGCGCGCCTACCTGTCAGTCCGGCGCTACGACGACGCAGCCAAGGAGTTCCGCGCCGTCATCGAACTGTCGCCGACCAATCACTACGCCCACTATTGCCTGGCTCGATCGCTCGCACGCCTTGGTGACGACACGGGGGCGGCGCGGCACTTCAAGTTGGCGCGCTGTCTGGGCTCAGAGTTGGCCTGAGCTCGGCTCTCGCTCCCAGGGCGGCGCGCCGACGATGACCACGTCTTCTGGAACGTCGAAGCCCGTGCGCACCAAGCCTTCGTAGGTCCCGTCGACCAGAAGCGATAGCCCCGCAAGGGTCTCGTCCAGGATCGCCGGAGAGAGCTGTGCGATCGGGAGGACACCGGTGATGAAGATGTCGCCCGTATCGTCGATCCCGAAGCGCCATACGCTCGGCTGGAGGTGTTTGGCCAAGACTCGTGCGTAGACATCTTCGTGTCCTCGTTCTGGCGCACGCACGAGGAACGCCTGAAAGACCGCAAGCCGCCCCTTCAATGATACGCCGACCGGGAGCACACCCCGAGCCTCACATGGAACGGCGACGACGAGGGCACCGTCTTTGAGGTCGTGCTCAGCGCCGATTTCGCTCAGGAGGTCGCTGATCTGGTCGAGGGAACTCATCCGCTGAATGCTACCGCTGCCCGCCAACCGAGCTTGGTGCGAGGATTCGCCGATGCGATGCCTGCTTCAGCGCGTCAAGAGCGCCCATGTCGAGATCGGCGATGAACGCGTCGGCGAGATTGGCGATGGCCTGCTCGCTCTGGTTGGCATCGCCGAGGGCGATTCGGAGGCCGACGCCGAACTGCTTGCCCGCAAGACGCTTTCAGCGCGGCTATTCGCGGAGGGCGATCGCCCCTTTCACCTTTCCGTCGTTGAACGTGGCGGCTCCATTCTGGTCGTCAGTCAGTTCACCCTGTACGGGGACCTCAGGCGCGGAAACCGGCCCTCGTGGTCCACATCCGCCCCGCCGGAGGCGGCGGAGCCTCTCGTGACCACCTACGCGGCGGCGCTCAGGGAAGGTGGGGCAGTGGTGGAGCAGGGCCGGTTTGGAGCGAATATGCAGGTATCGCTGGTGAATGACGGCCCTGTGACGCTCATGCTCGACACCGAGGTGTTGGCGCGGCCACGCCGACCCTGAGAGCGCCTGGCGTTCCTGTTATCCTTACTGGCGGTCCGACACCAAGCCGGTGAAGCAGAAAGTGGGTCTCGGACCCACTTTTTTTATGGCCGAACACATCCAACATGGCGGTGGCTCCTGACAGTGATGGACCTCACACAGATCGAGGGCGATGTCGAGCGTCAGCTCGCAGCGACCCTCCAGGAGGTCGACCTCCTGGAGGTCGCCGTGCGCGGGTCGGGCGATTCGGCGATGCTGAGAGTCGTCATCGACCACCCGGATGGGGTGGACCATGATCTGTGTTCGGCGGTTACTCACGCGTTGGACGACGCCGGCTTGCGAGAGAGGTTTGGCATCGAGGTGTGGTCACCGGGCCCCCAACGCCCGCTGCGAACGGCAGAGCATTTCGCGGCCGTGATAGGGAGCCGCATCGCGTTTTCGACGCGCGGAGGCACCGGACGCAAAAGGCCGCGTAAGGGCGTTCTGCAGTCAGTCGATGCCGACGAGATCGTGGTGGAGATGGCCGATGGGCCGGTCACGATCGCCCTCGCTGACATACGCCGTGCCTACGTGGCAGGCGAGGCAGTCGAGGCATGACCGAGACGATGGGCGCACACGGGTGCGCGAGCAAAGAGCTGGAGACCGAGTGAACCGCGAGATCATCGAAGCGATCAAGCAGATCGAACGCGAGAAGGGGATCGATTCTGAGACCCTGCTCATCGCGCTCGAGGATGCCCTGCTCGCGGCGTACAACAAGACGCCGGAGTCGGCCGAGTACGCCCGGGTCGAGATCGACCGCGAGACCGGTGAGATTCACGTCTTCGAGCTTCTATTGCCCGAAGACGAAGAGCCACGCACCCTTCCTCAGGAAGAGGTTGAGCCGCCGGAGGGCGCCGATCCTGAGACGTGGGAGCCTCCGCCGCCGGAGGTCGACTGGGACGCCTACGCGGATGAAGAAATCGATGTCGTCGACGTCACACCGGACAACTTCGGCCGGATCGCGGCGCAGACGGCCAAGCAGGTGATCCTGCAGCGGATCCGTGAGGCCGAGCGCGAGATGATGTACGAGGAGTACATCGAGCGCGTTGGCGAGGTCGTGACCGGCATCATCCAGCAGTCGGACCAGCGCTACACCTTGGTCGACTTGGGGCGCGTTGAGGCGCTGCTGCCCGAGAGCGAGCAGATCCGTAACGAGCGCTATGACCATGGTGCTCGTGTCAAAGCGGTCATCGTCGACGTGCGCAGCTCCAATAAGGGTCCGCAGGTCATCGTGAGCCGACGCTCGAACGAGCTCGTTCGCCAACTCTTCAAGCTTGAAGTCCCGGAGATGGCCGACGGTCTCGTCGAGATTCAAGGCGTTGCTCGCGAGCCGGGCTGGCGCTCGAAGATCGCCGTCATCTCACATGTGCAAGGCGTAGACCCGGTCGGTGCCTGCGTAGGGCCGCGTGGTTCGCGCGTGCGCATGGTCGTGTCGGAGCTTCGCGGCGAGAAGATCGACATCATCCCGTTCAACGAGGAGCCCGCGCGTTTCGTCGCAAAGGCGCTGTCGCCGGCGCGCGTGCGCGAGGTGCTGGTGGACGACGAGGCCGAGCAGGCCACCGTCGTCGTGCCGGACGATCAGCTCGCCCTCGCCATCGGCAAGGAGGGCATGAACGCCCGGCTCGCCGCACGCCTCACCGGATGGCGCATCGACATCAAGAGCGAGTCGACGTTCGCCAATGAGGAGGCCGGAGCGGAGATCGGCCAAGAGGGCGAACGCCAGGGGAGCGGACGCTGCACGGCCACGCTCCGAAATGGCAAACGCTGCCCGAACGCCGCGGTTACCGGCACACGGTTCTGCGCACTCCCTGCCCACGCGGCACTTTGGGACGTCGAGGTTGCGCTCGACAGGCCTCTCACGCCCGAAGAGCTCGCAGAGGCATCCTCGGAGGAAGGCACCGTGCGCATTCTCGCGCTGCCCGAGACGGGAGACAGCCCGGCCGAGCCCACTGAGGCGGCGGCCGAAGCCGAGGAGACTTCAACCGAGATACCCGCGGAGGACGACACCTCCTCGACGCCGGACGAGACAGCCCCTGAGCCGGAAGAGACGCCGGCGGAGGAGTCAGCTGCCGAACCGGAGGAATCCGCGGCAGACGAGGAAACAGCCTCGGAGCCGGAGGAGACGCCGGCAGAGGACGAGGAGACCTCCGCTGTATCGGAGTAGTCCAGAGACTTTCATGGCATCACCCAGACACATACCTGAACGCACGTGCATCGCATGTCGGCGTCGCGCTCCCCAGCGGGAGCTCGCGCGCTTCGTGGCGACACGATCCGACGCCGGTGACTACCGGCTCCGGCGGGCCGATGCCCGACGCGAGGCAGGTCGCGGTCTGTACGTATGCCGAACCGAGACGTGTTTTTCACAGGCCCAGGAGCGCCGCGCGTTTCATCGCGCCGCGCGGCTGGATAGGGGTGAGCGTCTGATGATCGACCGAGACCTGGCGGTAGCTCTCCGGGCGGAGAGCTGAGGAGCACGATGACGAAGAAACGTGTTTATGAAGTAGCGCGCGAAGAGGGGCTCCCGAGCTCCCTCGTCGTTCAGCGCTTGATGCGAGCGGGTCTGGACATCAAGACGGCCTCATCGACGGTCGACGTGGCTGAGGCACTCCATGTCCTGAGTCCGGGCAAGTACCCGAAGCCCGACAGCATGGTCGAGCGCGAGGCCGCACAGGCCGAGAAGGACGAGGCCGCCGCTAAGTCCGATGCAGAAAAGGGCGAGGCCGCCCCGGCCACCGCAAAGAAAGCCTCCAAGGGCAAGAGCGCTACCAAGGCGGAAGACACGGTCGACCGCGAGGACGCGCCCGACGCGGCAGCGGAAGAAGAAGCCAAGCCAAAGCGCCGTCGGCCTATGACGCGACGTCCTCAAGCCCTCCGACCGAACACGGCGCGGACCACTGAGCCGCCTGCCGCGACGGAAGAGCCCCCGGCCGAGACCAAGGAGACCGAGACCGCTCCTCCGGAAGCGCCGCCTCGCCCACGTCCGACGCGACCCCGGCCCCGTAAGCCTGCCGAGCCGCGTTCGGTAGCCGACGAGGCTCGGGCGGCCGTGCCGCCGGCGCCCTCCAATGTGGAGCAAGTCGGCAAGAAGCTTTCGCAAGCGCCGCCGCCGAAGAAGCGAGACCTCGCCGCTGAGGCAGCTGCTGTCGCACCGCCGGTCGAGAGCGCGCCCGAGGCCAAGGGAGAGAAGCTCGCCGACGCGCAGAAAAAGGAGGCTCCGAAGGCCGAGGCTCCGCCGAAGAAGGCCGAGAGCACAACGCCTGCGAAACCCGCCACTCCCGAGAAGACCGACGAGGCAGCTCCGGCCGCCGAGGCAAAGGCCGAGGCACCCGCGAAGAAGGAGACTCCCGCTCCCGCTGATTCGACGAGCGGGGGCAAGCGCCGCCGTGTCGTGATCGACTCGCAGGCGAGTCGCCGTGATTCCGGACCCGGTGGGGGCCCGAACCGCGGCGACCGTAAGCAGAAGTCACGTGAGGAGAAGCCTGCTGTCGAGGAGACCGCGGCACCGGTCGGTGAACCCGTGTCGGTGAGCTCGGGAGCAACCGTGAAGGACGTTGCCGACGCGTTTGACCTCGGGTCCGCCGACATCATGAAGACGCTCATGGCCATGGGCGAGATGGCGACGATTACGCAGTCCCTCTCTGATGACGCAATCGAGTTGCTCGGCGACGAGTTGGGCCGCCCCGTCACGATCACCAAGGCCGAAGAGGAGCTGGAGCAGGAACTCGAATTCCACGACGATCCAGCGTCACTCAAGTCTCGTGCCCCCGTCGTGACCGTGATGGGTCACGTCGACCACGGCAAGACCTCGCTGCTCGACGCGGTACGCAAGACCGAGGTCGCGGCGGGCGAGGCCGGCGGCATCACCCAGCACATCGGCGCCTACCAAGTGCATCATGGCGAGCGCCTGATCACCTTCCTCGACACCCCGGGCCATGAGGCCTTCACGGCCATGCGTGCCCGTGGTGCGAAGATCACCGACGTTGCCGTAATCGTCGTTGCCGCTGACGACGGCGTAATGCCTCAGACCAAGGAGGCCATCGACCACGCTCGGGCCGCCGACGTCCCGTTCGTCATCGCCGTGAATAAGATCGACAAGCCGGGCGCCAACCCCGACCGCGTCAAGCAAGAGCTCTCGACCGAGGAGATCGTTCCCGCGGCGTGGGGTGGTGACCACGAGTTCGTCGACGTCTCCGCCAAGGAAGGCACCGGCGTCGAGGACCTGCTCGAGACCGTGCTGCTGGTCGCCGACGCCGACGCCGAGCCGACAGCCAACCCTGACGCGGAAGCATCAGGCACGGTCATCGAATCGCGTTTGGACGCCGGTCGAGGACCGGTTGCGACCCTGCTCGTTCAGCGGGGGACCCTGAAAATGGGCGACGTGGTCCTGGCCGGAGAATCCTCCGGGCGGGTACGGGCAATGACCGATCACACCGGTGCCGACATCGACGGCGCCGGCCCATCGGTACCGGTGGAGCTACTCGGTTTGGACGGAGTGGCTGACGCGGGCGAGAAGTTCCATGTCATGGGCAGCGAGCGGGATGCCCGCAACGCGGCGGCGGATCTCTCGCGGCGCCTTCGCGCTGAGGAACTCGCCAACCGCAAGCCGGTCTCTCTGGACGACCTCTTCGACCAGATCAGCGAGGGCGGGCTCAAGGAGCTCAACCTCATCATCAAGGCGGATGTCCAGGGCTCCGCGGGAGCGCTGGTCGACGCACTCGGCAACATCGACCAGTCCGAGGTGCGCCTGCGGGTCATCTCGACCGGCGTCGGTGCTGTCACCGAGTCGGACGTGATGTTGGCCTCGGCATCTCAGGCAATCATCATCGCGTTCAACGTGCGCCCTCGACCGGAGGCCCGCAACCTTGCGGAGTCCGAGGGTGTCGACGTGCGCAACTATCGGGTCATCTACCGCGCCATCGAGGACATCACGGCGGCGCTGGTGGGCATGCTCGAGCCCGACATCGTCGAGGACGTCGTCGGCACGCTCGAGGTCCGCGCGATCTTCCGCGCAAGCCGCATCGGGACCATCGCCGGCTCGTACGTCACCGAAGGCGAGGTTCGCCGCGGCGCGAAGGTTCGCGTCGTCCGCGACGGCACGGTCGTGCACGAGGGGGAGATCGCCTCGTTGCGACGCTTCGATGACGACGTGCGTGAGGTCGCGTCCGGTTTCGAATGTGGTGTGCTGATCTCGGACTTCAACGACGTCAAGGAAGGCGACGAGCTCGAGATCTTCGAGCTTCGCGAGGTCGCGCGCACCGCTGAGCCCGCGACGGCGGAGTAGCGACGGCTACGTGGCGGGATTCGTCGGCATCCTGCATGTCGACCTGCACCTGCCCGCCTCGACGTCGCTCAAGGAGAAGCGCAAGGAGCTCCGCCGGGTGAAGGCATGGATGACCAAGGGCGGGTACGCCGTAGCGGAGACCGAGCATCACGACTTGTGGCAGCGAGCCGCGTTCGTCGTTGCCGCGACTGCGCGCACACCTGGGGAGGCCGATGAGCGTCTCGAGGCCGCGTCGCGCCGGCTTCACTCGGATCCGGTGGCGCTTGTTGCCGGAGAGGTTCGACAGGTGGTGCGGGCGCCAGAGTTGACCGACGGCGTCCCAGGCGAGGAACTCCTGTGAGCACCTCCGGGCGAGGTAATCGCGTCAATGAAGTGATCCGCGAGGTCATCGCGGAGGCGGTTCAGCGAGAGCTCTCCGACCCACGACTGGGCTTCGTGACCATCACGGCAGTGCAGTCAAATCGCGACATCAGTGAGGCAACGGTCTACTTCTCGGCGCTCAACGACGACGAGCGAGAGGCCAGTGCCGCGGCTTTGCGGTCCGCGGCCGGACTGTTGCAGTCTCGGATCGGCGCGGCCTTGAGGACGAAGAACACGCCGCACCTGACTTTCACCTACGACGACCTGCCCGAGCAGGCCGCCGACCTCACCCGCCTCATCGACGACGTCACTTCGGACGAGGACCCTGCATGAACAACGGTGCCATGAGCCTGGACGGTCAGGCAGACCTCGACGAGGTACGCCGAGCGCTCAAGGACCCATCTGTGCGCTGGGCGGTGACCTCGCACCAGAATCCCGATGGTGATGCGCTTGGATCCCTGCTCGGAGCCGCCCGAGCGCTGATTGCCGCAGGCCGAGATGTGGTTTTGACCCATCCGAACGGGCAAGCGGTTCCCGAAGACATCGCCTTCTTGATTCAGGACGGCGAGTCCCTGAGCGAGCAGCCGCCTGATGACATCGGCGAACGGACGCTGCTTGCCCTCGACTGCGCGAGCGAGCAGCGTCTTTGGGACGGCGGGGCGCCATGGGGCGCGCGCCGCGTCATCAACGTCGATCATCACCATGACAACACCCGCTTTGGCCACCTGAACATCGTCGCCTCAACAGCCTCGAGTGCGGCAGAGGTCGCCTATGACCTGATTCGCGATGCGGGCCTTCCGATCGACCGCGCGTGCGGAGAAGCGCTTTACGTGGGGCTGATCACCGATACGAGCAACTTCACCTACAGCAACACCTCACCGCACTCACACCACGTTGCCGCGGAGTTGATCGAACTCGGCGTCGATCACGTGGAGATCGCACGCCGGCTCTACCAGGAGCAGCCAGCGGGACGCATTCGCCTGCTCGGTCGGGCGATTGAGCGATCGCAAATCCTCATGGACGGCAAGCTGATGGTGTCCGACCTCCGACAAGAGGATTTCAAGGAACTCGACGCCACCGACACCGAGACCGTTGTCGAGGTCATGCGGAGCGTCGAGGGCGTCGAGTCGGCCGCGTTGCTTCGAGAGCTGAACGACGGTCAGTTCCGTGGCTCGCTACGCACCAGCAGGTCCGACATCGACGTGTCGGCGGTTGCACGGCAGGAGGGCGGGGGAGGACATCGGGCGGCCGCGGGCTTCACGAGCGTACGCAAACCGAATGAGATCTACGCCTGGATCGTCGACGAACTGCGCGCCCAGTCATGACCGAAGCCCACGCGCCCCGCATCTGGCTCGTGGACAAGCCGCAAGGCCCGACTTCACACGACATCGTGGCGCAGGTCCGGCGAGCCGTTGGGCGGCGCGTGAAAGTCGGCCACGCCGGCACGCTGGATCCCTTCGCCACCGGCCTCTTGATCGTGCTCGTGGGCCGGGCGACCCGACTGGCCCGGTATCTCTCCGACCTCGACAAGACGTACGTGGCCGACGTCGTGCTCGGGAAGCGCTCTGAGAGTGGCGATACCGAGGGACCGATCACGGAGGGCACCGAGCCGCCGCCGGCCGCGGACGTCGAGCGAGCTATCGAGCAGCTGGCCGGCCGCCACGATCAGGTGGTGCCGGCGCTCTCAGCCGTCAGAGTGGACGGCGAACGCCTCTACGCGCGAGTGCGTCGAGGAGAGACCGTCACGGAGCGCCCAAGTCGCGAGATCGCGATCACCGCGGTCCGCCTCGTTGAACTTGCCGAGGATCGACGCCTGCTGAGGCTCGAGCTGGCCTGCAGCAAAGGCACCTACGTCCGTCAGGTCGCGATCGATCTTGGAGAGAGCCTGGGTTGCGGCGGGTACTGCGGCGCGCTCCGGCGGACCGCGATTGGTCCGCTGTCAATCGACGATGCGGTCCCTCCCGATGCGGTGCACGATGAAGGCGGGCTCGCTCCACAGGCGGTGCTCTCGCATCTCGGGCGGCGCGAGCTCGCAGACGACGAGGCTCGCAGGGTCGGGCATGGCATAGCGCTCGAAGGAGCGCAGCTTGGCCCGATAGCCCTAACGCATGGGGACGAGCTGATCGCGGTGGGACGTGGGGACGGCTCCCAGATTCGTCCTGAGGTCGTGCTCGTATGAAGCGCTACTGGTCATTGGGTGACCTTCCCCTCGGAGGACCGCGCCGCGTGGTCGCGATCGGGACGTTCGACGGGGTCCACCTGGGGCATCAAGAGGTGATCTCCCAAGCGCGCGAGCAGGCCGACAAACGCGGGCGATCGCTCATGGTCGTCACCTTCGACCCCAACCCGGTCTCGGTTCTGCGTCCCGACCTGAGCCCCGCGGTGATAACCCCGGTCGAATTCAAGTCGGCACTCATAGGCGCTCTGAGTGCCGACGAGCTGCTCGTCATTCCGTTCACTCGGGCCTTCGCCAGGATTCGTGCCGAACGCTTCGTCGAGATGCTCGCCGCTGCCCCGCTTGGAGCGGACGCGATCGTCGTCGGCCAGAACTTCCGCTTTGGTCACGGCGGCGCCGGAACGGTCGACACCCTGCGACGGGTCGGTCGCGCGTGCGGTCTTGAGGTGACCTCACCGGAGATCGTCAACGCCGCCGGCGACAAACCCGTGTCCTCGACGCGGATTCGCCGGCTCATCGCCTCGGGCGAGATGGGCGAGACCGCCACTTTGTTGTCTCGGCCACACAGCTTGGAAGGGTCGGTCGTCGAAGGAGCCCAGCGCGGCCGAGGGCTCGGTTTTCCCACCGCCAACGTCGACATCGCGCGCGATGCGGCCCTGCCTGAGCGGGGGGTCTACGCCGGTCGGGTCGCCACCCAAGGCGGCCAGTGGGCCGCGGCAATCAACGTCGGCTTCGCCCCGACCTTCGAAGGGGACGCTGAGCTCGGTCAGCGACCCCGTGTCGAAGCATTCCTGCTCGACTACGACGGCCCCGAGCTCTACGACGCTCGTGCGCGGGTCATATTCCTGGAGCGACTCCGCGATGAGCAGCGCTTCGACTCGCCCGAGCAACTGGTCGCCCAGATCCAGAACGACGTGCAGCGCTCGAGAGAGATTGCCGCGACCGCCGATGCAGGCGCGCCGGACCCTTCTGCTAGAGTCGCGGAACAGTAAGGAGTGCCCACGAAACGCCTGGAAAAGATGGGTAACGAGAAACCGGCCGCGCAAAGAAGGCGGCGGACCAGGCACCAAAGAGGCAACTAGGACGAGGATGCTGACGAAGGAACGCAAGGTCGAGGTCTCCCAAGGCCACCGGCGTCACGACACCGACACCGGGTCACCGCAAGTACAGATTGCACTGCTCACCGAGCGCATCGAAACGCTCAACGAGCACCTCAAAGGACACGCCAAAGACCACCACTCTCGTAGGGGACTCCTGCAAATGGTCGGACGGCGGCGTCGACTCCTGAAATACCTCGAGCGCAAAGACCTCGACGCGTATCGAGAGCTGACCGACTCGCTCGGGCTGCGCCGCTAACGCGCCTCCGAGACAGTCCGTCCGCAGACAAGAAGCTGATTACACAGCCTGGCGAGAACGCTGGGCATTAGGGCTATGCGCCGAGCGGCGTATGGCAGGAAGAGGATGAGATGAGCGAAGTCCACAAGGTAACCATTGACATCGGTGGCGAACCGATCCACATGGAGACCGGAAAGCTCGCCAAGCAGGCGAACGGTTCTGTCGTCGTCACGTGCGGCGGCTGCATGGTCCTGGTTACGGCCACAGGAGCGCGCACAGCGCGCGAAGGGGCGGCTTTCTTCCCCCTGACCGTCGATGTTGAAGAGCGGATGTACGCCGCGGGCAAGATCCCTGGCGGTTTCATCAAGCGTGAGGCGCGTCCGAGCGACCGCGCCACGCTGACCGCGCGCATGACCGACCGGCCGATCCGGCCGCTGTGGCCGAAGGGCTACCGGAACGAGACGCAGGTCGTCTCCACGATTCTTTCCGTCGACCAGGTGAACGCCTTCGACGTGCTGTCGATGAACGGCGCCTCGGCCGCTTTGACGCTGAGTGACCTGCCCTTCGAGGGTCCTATCGGCGCCGTGCGGATCGGGCTGTTGGATGACGAGTTCGTCATCAACCCGACGCTGCAGGAGCTCGAGGAGTCGAACCTCGACCTGATCGTCGCCGGAAGCGCGGATGCCATCTCGATGGTCGAGGCCGGCGCCAGCGAGGTCGACGAGGAGACCATGATCGAGGCGCTGAGCATCGCGCACGAAGAGATCCAGGTCATCTGCAAGGCGCAGCTCGAGCTGCGCGAGAAGGCGGGCAAGCCGAAGTTCGAGTACGCCGCCCAAGAGGTCGACGCCAAGATCCTCACCAAGGTCGAGAAGTCGATCGGCAAGGCCCTCGAGGAGGCAACTCTCGAGCAGGGCAAGCTTGAGCGTCGCGACAAGATCGCCGACGTTCGCAACGCGCTGCACGACGATCTGCTGAATGAGGACTCCAGCGCCGACGAGCGCGCGGAGATCAACCGCGCCTTCGACGCCTTGATGAAGACCATGATCCGCAAGCGAATCGCGGTCGACAAGAAGCGGCCCGACGGCCGCTCGGCCGAGGAGATCCGTCCGATCAGCTGCGAAGTGGGCGTTGCCCCTCGCGTGCATGGATCAGGTCTGTTCACTCGTGGCGAGACTCAGGTGATGACCCTGCTCGCACTCGGAACGCTGAAGGACGCCCAGCGCATCGACGGGATCGGGATCGAGACCGGCAAGCGGTACATCCACCACTACAACTTCCCGCCGTTCAGTGTCGGTGAGACCGGCTTCATGCGTGGCCCCAAGCGCCGCGACATCGGCCACGGCGCACTCGCTGAGCGCGCCCTGTCGACCTTGATCCCGGCCGAAGACGAGTTTCCGTACACCCTCCGTTTGGTCTCCGAGACCCTCGAGAGCAACGGCTCGTCCTCAATGGCCTCGGTCTGTGGCTCGACGCTGGCCCTGCTCGACGCGGGTGTGAAGATCGAGCGACCGGTCGCGGGTAACGCGATGGGCCTCATCTGGGAGGGCGATGACT
>CAMYIK010000067.1 GCA_947258365.1 uncultured Thermoleophilia bacterium
GCCTGGTCATCGTGGCACTGCTGAGTGCCGTGATCCTGCGGTTCGCCCGCAACGAGACGATCGACCAAGTAGCCGACCCCGAGCTGCCCGAGGACGCCGTCGCCGCGATCTGGGACACGCTGATCCGGAACCTGGAAAACCAGAACTGGGTCCTGCTGTTGACGGGTGTGGTGGCGGTTACGGTGGGCGCCGTGATGGGCGACTACGACTGGGCGAGGTCGCTGCGACATTCCCTCTCCGAGCGAGTCGACGAATCGGGTGCCGAGAGCGCGCTGCAGCGCTTCGCCCGTGAGCGCACCGACCTGATGCGGGGCATCGGGGTGGGGGTCGGCATCTTGCTGCTGCTGATCTGGCCCGACCCGAGCATCCTCGTGGCCTTCGTGATCATCTTGCTCGTGGTGATCTACCTCATCGGGGTTCAGTACTTGAAAAAGGAACCCGAGTAGCGGCTGCGCGACCTCGCCCGGCCCGCCAGGCCTCGGATGCGTAGGCCCTGGCGGGCCAGCTCTGCCCTCAGCCCGTCCGGCGGCAGACCCCGTGCAACATCACCTCACCGGACCCCGGGCCAAAGTGGTTGGTGAAGACCCGCCGGTCATCGGTGAGGATCTCCCGCGGTGGACCGTAGTGCTCGATCGGCTCCCTCAGCGCCTCGCTGACCCGTATGGCGGTCGCGCGAATCACGATCTTGGCGCTGATCACATATCGGGAGTGATCGTCGATGCGAGGGATGATCGACAGGCGGCTGCCGTCGGCAAGGCGAGGCCGCCAAGACCGCGCTGCCCGTCGTGCCGAAGCCAGCGGTCGCGGCGCCATTCGCGCCGCGCCGTCCAGGTGACGGGACTGCAGTACTCGTGTCGGGTGCGACGTTCGGCGCGCTCGGTGACGAGTACATCCGCTTCGGCATCCTCCACTGCATTGCCGCATCGATGCTCCTCGGACCGCTCTTCGTACGTCTCGGGCTGCTGAACGTGCCGCTCGGTGCGGCGGCGATCTGGGACACGTTGATCCGCAATCTGGAGAACCAGAACTGGATCCTGTTCCTGCTTGGCGTCGCCGCGGCCATCTTCGGCGCCGTGATCGGCGACTACCAATGGGCAACGGCCCTCAGGCAGTCCCTCGCCGAGCGGGCCGACAGCAGCGCTACACAAAGCGCACTCCAGCGCTATGCCCGCGAGCGCACCGATCTGCTGCGCATCGTGGGCGTCGGCGTGGGCATCCTCTTGCTGTTGGTCTGGCCCGAGCCGAGTCTGCTTGTGGCGTTCATCATCATCGGTCTGACGGCGCTCTACCTGATCGGGGTGGAATACCTTCGCAAAGAGGCTGAGGCGCCGCCCGCGGGCTAGACGGCACGCCATCCGCGCCGGTCGGTTCCGGGCACACGGCCAACCGGTTCGCCTCCGCTGCGCACCGGGTTAGGGCAGCGGGCACCGTTCGTGTGTCGGGCGCGCCGCCTGGCAGGGGCAGCATGCCGTGGACCGCGACGCCGGAGCGTGCTCCTGGCCGGCTGCGACCCGACTACTGCGCGAGTGAGGCCTCGAGGTCAACGAGGTCCTGCTCGATGCTCTCGAGAATCTCTACGGCTTCGTCGGCGTTGCCTGCGGCAGCGGCCGCTTCGGCCTGTGCGAGCTTGAGGTCGATCGCCTCTCCCGCGTCCTGAATTGCCTGCCCCTGCTCCTGAAGCGCCCCGGCGGCCTCGTCGTCGCCGCTCTCTCCTGCGGCGATGGCGCCGGCCAGAGTGGCGTCCACCCCAGCGGCGGCATCCTGAAGCTCCTGGCGCTGGGCTTGGTACGCGGCATCGGCCTCAAGCGCCGCTCTCGCGGCAACGACCGCTTGCTTGAGCTCCTCGCGGACGACGCGCAGCTGCTCGTTCTTGCCAGCCAGCGCGGCGGCGCTCTCTGAGTCCGCTATCTGTGCTCCCAAGGTGCCGAAAAGGACGGCCGCCGCCTGCAGTTGCTCGAGGTACTCCTGGCGCGCAAGGGCTTGCTGCTGCTCGCGGGCCTCAAGGTCCTCGATGGCCTGAGCGGTCTGGTTCACCGTCGCGATCGATAGCGCGAGGAGCTGTTTCTCAGTCAGCTCGACTGTGGCAGAGCTTTCGTCCGAGCCGCTCCTGCCGAGAGCGATCAGGACGATCAGGCCTATGGCGACGATGAAGCCGATGATGACCCACCATGCGCCTTTGGTAAGCGGTCCGTTGTTCATGCCGGGGAACGATCCGGCACGGGAGAATCGGTGTCAACCTTGACTCCTCGCCCGTGCTGGATTCCTCTAACCGGCGCGCCCCGCGTCAGTGGCGCCGCCGGTAGCCTTGATGGGGAGCTTCAGTCATCGTCGCCGGGCGGCCCGTGATCTCTGGACGTTGGGGGTTCACAGCCACGGGCCGACCGCTCAAGCTAGGAAGCCGTGTCGGAGCGAATTCGAGAGCCACTGGCAGTAACTCTCGCCGTGTTGGGAGTACTGCTCGCCGTCGCGGCGATCGGTGCCTGGTACGTCGACCAGGCCGTATTCGACAGAGATGAATTCGCCGACCGGGCCGTAGGTGCGCTCGAGGAGCCTGAGGTGCAGACGGCCATCGCGGCAGGCGTGGCCGATGCGGTCATCGCGCAGGAGCCTGAGCTGATCTCGGCCCGGCCGGTGATCGAGTTCGGCGCTCAGAGCCTGATCGGGACGGAATCATTCGAAGCGATCTTCCGCACCGCCGCACGTGAGGCTCATAGCCTGTTCTTTGATGAGCAGGGTGGCGTCGTGCTGCAGTTCGGCGACTTGGGGGTGCTGCTGAGCTCCGTGATCGCCGCCAACAACCCCGAGGTTGCGGCGGAGATCCCCAAGGAGCTGACGTCGGGTCTCGTCGTCATCTCCGAGCGGAAGTTTGCTGAGGACACCATCGTGCTCAGCGAGCGCTTCGAGACCCTCACCTGGACGTTGACGGTTCTTGCGCTACTGGCACTGATCGGCGCACTCATTGTCTCGCAGCAGCGCCGGCGCCTTGTGGCCGTGATCGGGTTGGGCATCACCTTGGCAGCGATCGTGGCGATCGTGGTCCTCAGCGTTCTGGAGGAGCGGATCGTCGACTCCTTCGAGCAGCCTGACGTCGTGCGCGCCGTTTGGGGCGCCTACGTCGGGGATCTCACAAGGGTGTTGCTGATCGTCGCAGCGGCGAGTGTGATCGTCACTGGGGCGGCCGCGTCGCTCCTGTGGCCGCTGATGAACCTTCCGGCGGTGGTGCGGGCGATCGTGACGCGCTTGGTGCGGCGGCCGCGCACTCCGGCCGTGCGGCTGGCGAGGGGAGTGGCGATCATCGTGGCGGGTGTGCTGATCGCCTTGAACCCGTTGGCCGCCGCCGAGTTGGTTGCGCTATTCGTCGGAGCCGCACTGCTCTTCCTCGGCGTCGCGGAGGCGCTCGGGGTGATCAATGAACGAGCGTCTACGGCCGGCGTCTCTGAGGCGAAAGGTGTGGTGAGGGGCGCGATACGACTGGGCGTCGGATGGCCGCGGTCGCGGTTGCGATGATCGTCACCGTGCTGCTCGTAGGGCGTGACAGCTCGGCAGGCGCCGCTCAGAGCATCGAAGCCTGCAACGGCCACGCCGCGCTGTGCGATCGGCCCGTCAACAAGGTCGCGATGGCCGCGAGCCACAATTCGATGTCGGCGGCGCAAGACGGCCACGCATTCGCGATGCACGACGACGGGATCGTTCCTCAGCTTAACGGCGGCCTGCGGGCGTTCCAGCTCGACACCTGGTTCGGCATCCCCCAGGACAACTTCGTCGTGACCGAGCTTCCGGCGGGTATCTCTCGCGAGGAACAGGTCGAGCTGTTCGGAGAGCAGGCCGTGGTGGCCGCGGAGCGACTCCGAACTCAGTCGTCCGCCGGGGGAGAAAAGAGCACGTTCCTCTGCCACGGGTACTGCGAGTACGGCTCGACGCCGTTCGTCGCGCAGCTCACTGAGATGAAGGAGTGGCTCGACAACAATCCCCACGAGGTGATCAACCTCATCATCCAGGACATGATCACCCCCGAGGCGACGGAGGAGGCCTTCGAGGAGAGAGGGATGATCGATCTCGTCTATCACCACGACGGGTCACGGACCTTCCCGACTCTGCGGGAGATGATCTCTTCGAACCAGAGGGTGATCGTGATGGCCGAGAACGACGCCGGCACCGAGCTCGACTGGTATCTGCAGGCGTTCGATGTCACCGAGGAGATGCGCTTCCGGAACGAGTCGCCCGACGATTTCCCGTTCACGCCCGACCGCGGCGGAACGGGGCAGCCGTTCTTCCAGCTCAACCACTGGATTCAGGAGCCGCAGCCCACCCCGTCCAACGCCGAGATCGTCAACGCGCGTGACTTCATGCTTCCGCGCGCGGAAAGATGCGAGCGCGAACGGGACACGGATGTGAGCATCCTGGCGGTCAACTTCTGGGGGGTCGGCGACCTCGTCGAAGTCGTCGACGAGCTCAACGGGGTTGCGGCGACCCCGTCAGGCTGACCGGTGGTCGGCATCCTTCACCGGTGTGATTCGTGAATCCCGACGGGTCCCACTCCCTCTCGGAGCTCGAGCGCCGGTACCTCTCTCCAGGAGACGACTTTCCCATCCACCGGGAGGACTCGGAGTGGGACCCCCTGATCGATGGCACTGCGTATTTCCCCCGGCTCTTCGACGAGATCGCGACAGCGGGGGCTGGCGACGCGATCTACATCTCGGCCTTTCAGATCGGGGTCGACACCGATCTTCGCGGTCGGCCGAGCGACGACCCCGAATCACTTCCCGTCGCCGAACAGCTTGCCCGCAAGGCGGCCGACGGCGTCGACGTAAGGATCCTGCTCGCGGGGGGAGCCGTTGGGAGCATCCCGGCGCCGCTCGGTCCGTTTCGGGACAACCTGGCCAGTGCAGGTCGTCTGCGCCTCTGGCGGCCGTCGGGCGCAGAGGACGGGGAGGCGCCGCTCTCGGGCCGTGTCCTGTTGGACTGGACCGGGCATACGCTGGGCTCCAACCATCAGAAGTTCGTATTGATCCGCCGGCAGTCGGAACTGGCCGCGTTCGTGGGCGGTTTGGACATCGACGACTGGCGATTCGATGGCGGGCCGCATGATCAGCACAGGGTCGCCGGTAGGCGGTGGGGGTGGCACGACGCCACACAGCGGCTGACAGGAGGGGCGGCACTCCGGGTATGGGAGGTATTCCGCGCCCGCTGGCACGAGGTGACCACGCTGCCGCGCCGGCTTTACTGGCTTCCTCCGGAACCACCGCGGTTCATGAACCCGCCACCACACCTTCCCGACCCTGGCGACGCTCCGCGCCGGCAGCCGATCCGCGTCCCGGGAAAGAGCCTCCAGGTGGCTCGGTCATTCGGGTGGCGTAAACGTGACGGGCTCAAGGTGCCGCCGGATCGTTGGAGCGCGCTTCCATCTCACGGCGTCCGCGAGGTCTTCGCCTTGCTCAGCGCGGCCATCGACGGGGCGCAACGCTACGTCTACGTCGAGGACCAGTACTTCAGGGAGTTCCCCGGCGCGAAGCGACGCTTCAGCCCGTTCCCACCTGTGCGGCGGGCCCTCGAGCGGGGGGTCAAGGTGATCTTCGTCTGCAGCGGAGTGGACAACAACGCCACCAAGAGCCCGTCCAATCGGCAGCTCAACTCTGAGGTGACGCGCCAGCTGATGAAGCCACTGTCACCGGAGCATCGGCGAAATTTCGTCTTCTATCGCGTCGAGCACCTCACGGTTCACTCGAAGATCGCCGTGATCGACGATGCATTCGCATCCATCGGCTCAGCGAATTTCTTCAGCCGCTCCATGTCGGGAGTCGACCACGAGTTGAGCGTGGGCGTCGTCGACAGCCAGGCCGACGTTCGCGACCTACGGGTGCGGCTCTGGGCCGAGCATCTGCGCGTCGACCTCGATGCCGTCGGAGTGCGTGAGGACCTGAACGACCTCGGACGGGCCCTCGGCATCTGGCGCGCCGAGTGGGGCGCCGGGGTGCGCGCAGTGCCGGCGGAGTCCGTGTTGCGATTGGTCGGCCCTCCATGATCGGCGTCCGTTAGATGTTCGCGCGCTTCGGCTCGTCGGGCGGAGGGCTGGCGAGTCCGCCGTAGTGGGCGCGGTGAAAGATCCCCGCGGCGATACCAATCGGCAGGGGGAGCCAAAAGGAGACCAGGCGATAGAGCAGCGCTGCGCCGACGGCCTCGGCAGGTGACAGTCCGGCAAGGGCGAGCGTGCCGGTGAGCCCGGCCTCGACGAAGCCGAGCCCGCCGGGTGTCAGGGGGATCAGCGCGAGCAACGCGGCGGCCGCGAATGCGAGCAGCACCAGAGAAGGGCGTGCCTCCGCGCCGACGGCGGCAATCGCGACGATCAGGGTCAGGTAGTCGAACAGCGCGCGGGAGACAGCGAAGACCACCGCGCGGGTCCATCGCTTGTCTAGTCCTCCGCGGAGTGCATCTCGTTCCGCGAGGAGCTTTGTCGCGGTTGGTGATCGTGGCGCGGATAGATAGGGAACCCGCCGCCGTATGCCATCGATGATCCGCCCAATCCAGGTCAGGGGACGGTCGTCGACGAAGACGGCGATCGCGAATGCCAGCAGCACTGCGAACAGCGCTGCACCCAGCCATGCCGCGGTCAGCAGGCTCCGGGGAGCCGGCGCACCGAGAATCACAGCGGGCAGGGCAATCAGCGGAAGGGCCAGAGTGGTTCCGAGCTGCAGAACGCCCGCCGCCGTCAATCCGGAGGTGGCGGTCGATGTGCTGACCCCCGCCGTTCGGAGGAAAGTGAACTGCGCGGCTGCCCCGGCTGTGGGTCCGCCCGGCAGCAGTCGGGCGGCGACGTTTCCGGCGAGTTGGGAGGTGATGATCGGAAGCCAGGCCTGGGTCCGTAGCGCGATGCGTTGGAGGGCCCAAAGGCAGACGAATGACAACGAATGCACGGCGATCGCCAGGGCGAACCACCACCATTCGAGCTGGGAGACCTGGTCCCACGAGCCCAGTACCTCCAGCAGGCTCGGGCCGACGAAGTACAGGGCGATACCCGTGATCACGAGCATGCCGCCGCGGCTCAAAACGCGTCGGCGAAGTGAACTCTTCTGCTTTGCCGGCTTCAGATCAGCCTGCGGATCGTCGGGAATCGGGGACCCAGGTCTTCAGGACCCAATGAATCGTCTCCGCTCCAACGAGTTTCTCGCTCGGCACGATTGCTCTGCGAAGCAAGGGCGCCGAAGGGCCGTCGATCTCGAGGAACACCACTCCGGGCTTGTGGGGCAGGTCTCCTTTTCGACGGCGCGAAGTGATGCGAGGAAGCGTGCGTCGGCTGAACGATCCATCCGGCTGGACGTTCAGCAGTGACGTCACCACGAGGTTGATCGCGACCAGTCCGACCGTGGCGAGGAGGCCACTGACGTGGACTCCGTCGACGAAGTCTGCCGCGAGCCACACGATCAGTCCGGTCAAGACCAGGCTCAGCAGGCCGCCGGTCAACACCACCAACGGCAGTGCGACGTAGATGAGGAACGGGCACACGGCGAAGCTCAAAATCCAGATGGCCGGCGCCATGGGGATCGCCAGCCATGGGTTGTCCAAGCTGAACACGGTCAACACGAGGTCCAGAATCATCAGGGCCACCGCCGTGATGGCCAGCATGACCACCAGCCGCACCGCGGTCGCCAGGTATCGCCGTCGTGCCGGTGTCGCCATGTCCGTGGCTAGGGTGCGGACGGCGAAGCTGAAGCTGACCCGACTGGTCGCGTCACGACGCTCAGCCACGGCCGGCCCGTTCTGCGACGGCCACCACGGGATCCTCCGTCCGCCCAACCAGGCGGGCACCCATCGGTCGGTAGTGATCGAAGAGCGTCACGATCAGGGTGAAGACCAGCACCAGGAAGAAGATCTCGCCGCTGTCGAACTCCGCCTCGAAGCTCGACCTGAGCAGGATGTAGCTCACCAGCACGCCGAAGTTGACGATCGACATGACGATGAATGTGACGCCGACCCGCTCCCAGGTCGCCCCGCGTCTCGTGAGCCAGCTGCTGATCAATGCGTTGACGACCACCACCACTCCGACGGCCACGACGATCTCGAGCGCCGACGCCTCGAGCGTGAGGAGCTTGGAGAAGATGATGCTCACCAGCCCGACCAGCACGACCTTCTCGAGCAGAACCCAGGTGAACACGCGCTCGATCACAGGGGGGCCGAGATCCGGGCGCCGTTCAAGATGAGTGTCGACGTTGAAGGTCAGTGACCAATCGGGCGGACCGAGGTAGCGCTTGTAGCGGAACGCGAGCGGGATCAGGATCGCGAGGCCGACCGCGAACAGCACCGCCCACACCACCGGGTTCGCCTTCACCTCGTCAGTGAAGTCGAGCTGGGCGACGTGGATCCACCACTCCTGCGGCAACTTGATGAAGATCCAGATCGCGGCGGCCGCGATCAGGATGTGGGCAACCGCGAACTTCAGCGGGTTCCACCGGGTGCGCAGCGCCTCGTACCAGATGAAGAAGTACTCGAAGGTGTTGGGAAAGACCAGCAACAGCCACCGCGCCCCCGAAAGCTCGAAGGCCGCCACGCCGATCAGGCGGTAGTAGAGGAGGAACTGCGAGACGCGGTACGCCGTCATCTGCCGCCAGTTGCGGATGGTCGAGAGATAGGCGATCACCAGATAGAAGACGTCCAGCGCTTTGTCATAGGTCTGGTACCCCGGAGGCTCGCTGCCGGTGAGCACCTCGAGAATCGTGCCGTCCACGGCATCGAGGACCAACGCCGCGATGATCGCCGGCAGCGGAAACCGCGGGATGAGCAGTGGCACGCCGAAGCGCGCCAGGACGACCAGGACGACTACGAAATCGGCGCCACTCACCCTGTTGTCCTCCCAGCCGGCTCCTCATGCGCGCCCCACCGCTGTAGGCCAGGCTGCGTTGATCGTCGCCGATCGCGATCCGGTCTGCGCGTGGGTGTCATGCGCTGATTCCTCGGATGCGGGACGTTAACCGGTGAGAACCACGGATATCAACACGGGTCGACGTTGGCGCGTATGTCCGCGATGTCGCCGGTGCTCGGGCTCAACAGATCGAGCAGGCCAAGGCGGCCCTGGGCGCGGGCACCATCACCGATAACGAGTTTCAGTGGATCAAGGCGCAGGTTCTCTCCTAAGGCGCCGGCCTGGGGCGCATAGCGCCTCGATCCATTTAGGAGCCCGCTGTGGCGGGCCCCGCTTTCCGGCGATGGCCTGGCCGATGGGTAGCACGAAGACGGGCACTGGGCATAAACTCAACCGCGATGCTCCTGATCCTCGCGATTATCTTGTTGATCTTCCTGCCGTCGCCGTGGGGGCTCGTCGTGTGCGTGGCACTCGTCATCGGATTCATCGGCGAGGTCATCTTTTGGCAAGGCAAGGTTCGCGATCGCCGGGCCACCGTCGGATCCCAGACCCTCGTTGGGAGGACCGGCGAAGTCGTCAGCGACTGCGCACCCACCGGGCAGGTGCGGATCGGGGGCGAGATCTGGGCCGCTCGCTGTGCTTCGGGGGCGGCAGCCGGACAGCCGGTGCGCGTGGTTTCGGTGGACGAGCTGACCCTGGTCGTCGAGCCGGAATAGAGGAGCGTCACGAGCGCCGATACGCCGGCCGGCGTATCGGCGTCTCTGGGTCGTGGCGGGCGTCGCGGCCCTTGCGATAGTCGCCGTCTTCTTCGTAGTGCTGGCCGTGCGCGCGAACGACGCGCGCAACGACGCCGATGACCAAGCTCGGATCGCTGAAGAGGCCGAGACCGAGGTGGTCGACGTACTGAGAGCGCTGAGCGACTCCTTGGTCCAGCAGTTGGCTTTCGAGCAGGCCGTCGCGACCGGCGGCGAGGCGACCGGCGCTCCGGCCACCACGAGCGTGATTCCAGGACCTGAGACCTGCGACGCTGTGCCGCCGGACCTACGCCGATCGCGGCTGAACGACTTGAGGGCCTCTGACACTCGGCTGATCGCCAACCGGCTGGACGAGGCCGTCGACCTGATCTGAATCTCCCCGAGTGGGAGGCGGATCGCGTGGGACACGGTGGAAGCCGGTAGCTCCGGTCAGATCGACGTGATCACCGGGTGGGTGTGGGTCGCCGAAGACGGGTCGGGCACGTGCCGACTACTCATCACTACCAACCTCGCAGGGCCCGCCGATAGGGCCGACCCCGATCTTCACGCCTGATACCTCGGGGCCAAACGACGGCTTGGGCCGCAGCCCACTGTAGACGCGAAGTCGGCGGAATCTTCACAGCACCTAACCATGCCATCGCGCGGCCCGCGCTAGTCGCACGGAGCCTCGAATCGTCACGTGGAGAGGCCAAGTCTGCACAGTGGGTGAGGGTGCCGCCTTTCAGACTGCGGCTCGCCCACATGCGATCAGCGGCACTCCCGGCCGATGGGTGCTCCTCGCGCCTTTACCTTCGGTGTAGATGCGCAGAGCAAGACAATCGACGGCGCCCCCTCTGGCGCTCCGGCTCGCCGTCGGGCGGACCTCGGCTCCCTTCACAAGGAGAGTCCGAGCGGCCGCCGGCAGGACCTAGGCTCGAATCAATGGCGACGGGCTACCAAGACAACATCCTGGGTGGGTTCAGCATCTCCGACCGCGCGACCCAGGTGCTGCACTGGGCTTCGTTGGTCTGGGCCCTTGCCGCCATCGCCGGGTTGGTTGTCTGCACAGAGCTCGGCCTCCTCGACTACAGGCCGGGGGGTGATGCGTACGAGATCATTCAGCAGCAGGTGTTCGGGGTCATCTTTGCCCTAGCCGCAATCGCGGCGTGGAGGTGGCAGATCGTCGGTGGTGCGATTGCGGGGTTTGCGGGGGCTGCCCTCATCTTCTTCGCGATTCGGCAACTGGAGCCGCTGTACGCGCTCGGCGTGATCGTCGCGTTCGTAGTGCCGGGAGTGTGTTGGGTTCTGATCGCACTGCGCAGTCGCTCAGTGCTCTTCGGTGCCGGCGTGCTGGCGCTTGTGGCGGTCGCCGCTGTTGCGGGTGGCTTCGTCGCGGACCGGGCGTATCAAGATCTGTTCGGCGCATCCCATCCAACGTCGATCGCTGGCGCACCGCCCGATGACGGGCTCGAGTGGGTTTGGTCGGGTGGCGTGACGGCGAGTTCCGCCGTGGTGAATGCCAAGTTGAACGACGACGCGGACCGGGTACGTCTTGCGGTGAGCGAAAGCGCCGACCTTCGTGAGCCTCGGTTTGGCCCGGGCGTTGAGGTGAGCTTTGAGCGGAGGGCACGACTGCCGGTCGCCGGCCTCAAACCCGACACCGACTACTACTACGGCATCGAGGTCGACGGCGAACTCTCTGAGGCAAGCTCCGGGACCTTGCGGACCTTTCCCCGCGGCCCGAGCAGCTTCACGCTGGCGGTTGGGTCGTGTGCACGGGTGGGATCAAACGGTGCGGTCTTCGACGCCATTCGCGAGGCCGACCCCCTCGCCTTCCTCATCGCGGGGGACTTCCACTACGCCAACATCGGCGATGACGACCCTGGAGCGTTTCGGGAGATCTATGACCACACGCTCTCCCGATCAGGCCAAGCGGCGCTCTACCGCTCGGCTCCGGTTGCGTACGTGTGGGACGACCATGACTTCGGAGCCAACGACGCCGACGGAACCTCTCCAAGCCGGCCGGCGGCGCTGAGCACCTATCGCGAAAACGTCCCCCACTATGGGCTTGCCGGACCGGACGCCGCGATCTACCAGGCGTTCACGGTGGGTCGAATGCGCGTCATCGTGACCGATGCGCGATCGGCCCGCTCTCCGGCCACTGATCTGGATGACGCGAACAAGACGATGCTCGGGGCGGAGCAGAAGGCCTGGTTCAAGCAAGAGTTGCTCGAGGCGGGAAAGACGCACGAGATGGTCCTGTGGGTGAACTCGGTCCCCTGGATCTCCGGTGCGACCACCAATGATGACTGGGGCGCCTACGCAACCGAGCGGCGCGAGCTGGCGGACTTCATCGCGGCCAACGATCTGGCCGAGGGTCTCGTGATGGCCAGCGGCGATGCGCACATGCTGGCGATCGATGACGGCACCAACAGCGACTACTCCGCCGCCGGAGACGCCGCCTTTCCAATTCTGCACGCAGCAGCTCTGGACAGGTCGGGTTCAACGAAAGGCGGCCCGTATAGCGAGGGTGCGATCCCGGGCGGCGGCCAGTTCGGGCTCATCAACGTCGAGGACGACGGCGGGGAGCGGATTGACGTCACCTTGACCGGCCTCAACTGGGAGGGGGAAGAGTTGCTCTCCCATCGATTCAGCGTTCCGGCGCCAGCTCCTTGAGCAGGGAGCATTTAGGGGGGTCGTTGGGTGCTTGCTGGCGTCAACATAAGAAGCCCCCGTAGGCTGAGGACTGCTCACGCTGCCAACGCCGACA